>JBDHMR010000057.1:0-7817 GCA_039656035.1 Gemmatimonadota bacterium | reverse complement strand
CGTGCCAATCGCCCAGGAGAGGGATGGCACCGAGGAGGCCGTCGACGCCAACGTTGTACAACATTCGGGTCAGCAGGCGCTTGGATGCTCCCAGGCGGAAAGCCTGAAACAGAATCACGGAAGCGAACAAGACTCCCACGGCGTCCCCCAGCCCGGGAACGAGACCAATGACGGCGTCGATGCCGAAGCTGTATTTGGTCCCGGGTATGGGAATGGCGGCGTCGAGCACCCGGGCTGCCTGGCGGATTCGGTCTATGCGAACGACCGCTGTTGCCCGAGTTTCGGGCCTGGTCATGTTGATCGGCTCACCGCCGGAGGCTCCCGCTCCGGAACATCAGGGCCACGCCCAGAAGGATGAAGAACCCAGCCGCGAAGGTCATGAACGCCGAGCCGCCGCCGGCAATGTCGAACGTGGTCAGCCCGAATTTGATGGCAATGAGGAGCACTCCCAAGGTGGCCAACGACTGGCCTAGTCTGGTCATGCGGGTTGATTGTGACCCCATCGAGATCCTCCCAGCGCGGGATGCCCATCCTGCGGTGCTGCTGCGGTACTAGATTCCGGCCCCGGCGCGACCCTCTCCCCGGGTAGCGCATCTACTACTCTGAACCCAGGGGCCGTGCCCCGCAACTCTCGACACTGGACCACCGGAGGATTCCATGACCCGACTCACATCCCTGGCCCTATTCCTGGGGATGGCCTTGCTGGCAATGCCCCGCGAAGTAGCGACGGCTCAGGAGCGACAGCTGACATCGCCCAACGCCGAATATCCTGAGCCGTTCGATCTCATCTCCGGCTTCCGGGCTCTCCCCGACGGCCGTGTCCTGGTGTCCGACGGCATCGGCGAGGTGTTGGTTGCCGTGGATGTCGCCGGCGGCGTGGCCGACACCCTAGGGCGCAAGGGCAAGGGTCCTGGCGAGTATACCATGCCCGACCGGTTGTACGCTCTTCCAGATGGCCGCACGCTTCTGCTCGACCTGGGGAACGGGCGCATGACGACTGTCGAGGCGGACGGATCTTTCGGCAAGTCTCGCAGTATCGCCCAGGACGACGGCGCCAGTTTCTCCATCGTCATGCCGCGAGCATCCGATGGGGCGGGCAACCTGTACTACGTTCCGATGGGTGGAGGCATGGGCCGCCAGCGCCCGGACTCCGGCGCTATCGTCCGCTGGTCGCCCGAGGGCGAATCCGCCGACACGGTCGCCAAATTCAAGCTGCAGGAAGTAAAAATCGAGACCAGCGGTGGGGCCAACAATCGGAACGTTAGCATGCGGCAGGTGCCGTACAGCCCTCAGGGGTCCTGGGCCGTCGCTGCTGATGGACGCATCGCCCTGGCCCGCTCCGGCGGCGAGTATCGTCTGGACTGGATGTCACCCGACGGTACGCTGGTTCGCGGAACGCCGGTCAGTTATCGACCCGTCAAGATCGGCATGGCCGAAAAGGAAGAGTTCGTTGAAAGTCGCGGCAACGGGCTTGGCATCATGGTCGGCATGGACAACGGCCGGCGGAGCGTCACCTTCGGCCGTGGCGGTAGCATGGGGCCGCCCCCGAGCGTCGACGAGTATGACTGGCCCGATACCAAGCCGCCGTTCCCGGACAGAGCTGTTACCGTGGCCCCCGACGGCAGTGCCTGGGTTCAACGGAGCACCAAGGCGGGCGAGCCCCAGCGCTTCGACGTATTCGACGCCTCAGGGAACCGGACCGGTGAAGTGGTGCTTCCAGCGCACCGACGGCTACTGGGCTTCGGCGACGGGGTTGTCTACTTGGCGAACGTCGATGAAGACGATCTCCAGTGGTTGGAGAGATATGACCTTTAGGCGGTAACGGCGGTATTGGGCGGTAATAGGCGGTACTGGTCGCGCCACTACCGCCCTTTACCGCCTTCTACCGCCCTTCAGGACACCGCACCCATATCGAGTTGGGATCCAAGGTCATCGGCCTCCGTCACCGGTTGTCGACACACAAACCCCTCACACACATAAGCCGTCGGACGGCCGTCAATGGCGGTGCGGCCCTCAAGCAATGGAACCTCACAGGGGCTTTCCGGATCATGTAGCGCAATCACGGTGTTGGGTCTGAAGGTGCCGCGCACGACGTCGAGAAGCGCCTTCGTCTCCTGTGCGAGCGGATCACCCACGATGGCGACTTCCCGTCGATTGCCGGCCAACAGGTCATAGGACGCGAGCCACTGCCCGAACGCCAGGGGGTGTTGCTGCAGGCTTCCGGCAATCTGGTCGAAGGCGGCCCTCGCCTCCTCCTCGTATCGAGACTCGCCTGTCAGCGCGGCCAATTTCAACAACACGGTGCTCGCCATGGCGTTGCCCGATGGCACCGCGTTGTCTTGCAGATCACGCGGACGGGTGATCAGCTTCTCGTGGTCGTCGCTGGTGTCGTAGAACCCTCCGCCCTCGGCCCGGAATCGGTCTATCATGACATCGGCCAAGTCTCGTGCTGCCGCAAACCAGCGGTACTCGAAAGTGGCTTGATAGAGCGCCAACAGCCCCTCGATAAAGTGGCTGTAGTCCTCCAGGTAACCGTTCAGGTTGCTCCCTTGACGTTCCGTCCACACCCGTTGAAGCCGACCGTCTTCCGTCCGCATGGTGTCCAGCAGAAACGCCGCGTTGGATCGGGCGGCCTCGAGGTAGCGTTCCTCGTCGAGGGTGCTACCGGCCTCCGCGAACGCGGCAAGCATGAGCCCGTTCCAGGAAGTGAGCACCTTGTCGTCCAGGCTGGGTTTGATCCGCTTCTCGCGCTCATGCCATAGACGTTTGCGGATCTCACGAAGCTGCCTGGCCACGTGCTCCGGATCTACGTCCCACTCAGCCGACAACACATCCGGGTCGGCAACCCAGTGGAGGATGTTCTTCCCCTCCCAGTTTCCTCCACGGCTCGCGTCCCACGCCTTGGCCGCCAGCGCGGTGTCATCTCCCAGGAGTTGTTCCAGCTCCGCGTAGGACCACACGAAGAACTTGCCCTCCTCACCTTCGGAATCGGCGTCCTGAGAACTGAAGAAGCCGCCCCTGGGATGGCGCATCTCGCGCAGCACGTAGTCGAGGATTTCCCGGGTGACATCCCGAAAGCGATTCGATCGGGTCACCTGCCAGGCGTGGAGATAGACACGTGCCAGTTGGGCGTTGTCATACAACATCTTTTCGAAGTGTGGTACCAGCCACTCCGCGTCGGTGGCGTAGCGATGGAACCCGCCGCCGAGGAGGTCGTAAATGCCGCCGTTCGCCATTGCTGTGAGAGATTTGTCGAGGATGTTTCGCGGCCGTGGGTCTTCCGCATCATCGACATGCCTGGCGAGAAATTCCAGCGCCATCGGTTGAGGGAATTTGGGCGCAGAGCCCCAGCCTCCGTTGGTAGCGTCGAAATGCTGTGCCAGCTGCCCCACGATGGCCGAGGCTTCGATGGTTGCGGGATCCACTCCCCCGGCATTGGCGCCGTCGCCAGCCGAAATGTCCCGCATTGCCAACAGGGTCCGCTCCGTGGTTGCCGTTATCTGGTCCCGGCGCTCGTGCCACGCGCCGGCCAGTGTCTTGATGACGTCTCGGAACGACGGCATGCCGTGGCGCGGGGTCGGCGGGAAGTAGGTGCCGGCGTAGAACGGCGCCTCGTCCGGGGTGAGCCATACGCTCATGGGCCAGCCACCGTGGCCGGTCATGCCGACCGTGGCTTTCATGTAGATACCGTCGATGTCGGGGCGCTCTTCGCGGTCGACCTTGATGTTGATGAAATTGTCGTTGAGCAAAGCCGCCGTCCGTTGGTCTTCGAACGACTCGTGCGCCATGACATGACACCAATGGCAGGCGGCGTAACCGATTGACAGGAAGATGGGCTTGTCTTCCTCTCGCGCCCGTGTCAACGCCTCCTCGCCCCATGGGTACCAGTCCACCGGATTCTCGGCGTGTTGCAGGAGATAGGGGCTACTCTGATCGGCTAATCGGTTGGGCACTACGTCTCCACTTGCTCGACTGTGTGTTCCACAGGATGGTTGGCGGTGTCGTTTGTTGGAATGTACATGAGAAGTGCGTAGTGCGTTGTGCGTTGTGCGTAGGAGCATGGAGCCGGCATACAACGATACCGTCTGGCTGCCCTCCCTCTTGCGCTCTCCGGAGTTATCGTTGTATATACAACCCAAGGAGAATACCATGCCCAACAAATCATCACGCAACCCCACAGTGGACCGCATGGGACGCGAGTGCCTGGCGATGCGGACCCGGTTACTGAGCCGGACGGTCACCAGTGCCTACGACGAGGCTCTCCGGCCCTTGGGGATCACCATTGGCCAGCTCAATATCCTGGCCGTGGTGGCCAAGCGAGGGCCGATTGCCCAGGGTGAAGTGGCTCAGTTCCTCAGCATGGAGAAGTCGACCATGAGCCGGAACGTCGAACGGATGAGGCAGCACGGCTGGCTCCGGCAGGCTCCGGGAGGCGCCGGCAGGCAGGTGTTGCTCGAAGTCTCTGCCTCGGGGCGCCGCATGCTCAATAGGGCCGCGCCCCGATGGGCCGAAGCCCAGGCCGAGGTGTCGGCGCTACTGGGGGAGCGCGGGGCTGCTGCGCTCCACGGAGCGGCGGACACGATCTGGACCAAGTTGGCCGAGAGGTGAGGGAACCATTCCCGTGGGACATAAGTTGTATATACAACTTTCTTACTTGGGAGAACTACCGCTATGCCGAATCCACTCATTCTCGTTACCGGCGCCACAGGCAAGACCGGCGCACCCGTCGTCCAGCAACTGATCCAACGCGGCTTCCCGGTCCGCGCACTCGTCCGCAGCCTCGATGATCGAGCAGCCCGGCTAGAGCAGCTGGGTGCGGAAGTGGTGGTGGGGGACTTCATCGATCTGGCCTCTATGCGCCGGGCCATGGATGGTGTCGAACGGGTCTACTTCGTCTACCCGCCACAAGGCGACAAGCTGGTCGAGGCAACCGCTATCGCCGCAGCTGCCGCCAAGGACGCCGGCGTCACCGCCCTGGTGAACATGTCACAAATCTCGGCCCGTGAAGATTCCCAGAGCTTGCTGGCGCGCCACCACTGGCAGTCGGAGAAGATCTTCGACTGGGCCGGCATCGGGGCCATTCACATCCGTCCCACCTTCTTTGCCGAGATGCTCTATATACTCGGGGCCCAGAGCATTGCCGTAGAGGGCAAACTCTATCTGCCATATGGCAACGAGAAGCACGCCCCGATAGCGGCGGCCGACATCTCCCGCGTAGTAATGGGCCTGCTGACTGATCCGGCACCATACGTGGGCCAGCGGTTGATCCTCACCGGGCCCCGCAACATGTCCCTCGACCAAATGGCCCAGGTGTTGACCACCGAGCTGGGCCTGTTGGTCGAATACGTCGATCTTCCGGTCGAGGTGTGGGGGGAGGCGCTCGGTGGAATACCGGTGATGACACCGTTCCTGGCGAAACATCTCCAGGCTGTGGCAGTGGATCATCAGAACGGCGTTTTCAATGCGGAGACAGACGTAGTCGAGCGCATTGGTGGCACCAAGCCGCAGTCGCTCTCCGAGTTCATCCAGGCCAACCGCGAACATTTCGGCCTGGTTGGAGCTACCCAGGCCTGAACCCACCCCGACGACCCGCCGCTTCATCACCGGCGGGTCGATGGGTGTCGGCCTGCCCCCTCGCCTCGCTGTCAGCTTGGTAGCCTGCTATCTTCCGGCCCGGCGAGTCGACCGGATGGACCCAGGGAAGCGCCGTGCGTAGCATTGGTCCCTACGCACCCTGCACTTCTAGAAACCACCCCCCCGCACCGCCCGTACAAGTAGCTAGCACCCTTTTCAGCTCGTCACAGGAGAACCACCTCATGTCATTGCACATTGTGCGGTCCGCGATCACGGCCGTACTGTTTGGCACCCTTGTTACGCCACTTGTCGCACAGGAGGCGGCTGAGTCAGCCGACGACTACCGGCCACGGCCGTATCCCGTTCAGCTTCCTCCAGTGTTTCAGCAGGCCGTGGAGCAGGGAACCCGAACCACCACCGGTCGCCCGGGCCCCAACTACTGGTCCCAATGGGCCCGGTACGACATCCAGGCGGAGATCGATCCTGCGACCGCCTCGCTCACCGGCCAGGGAACCATCACCTACTTCAACCGTTCTCCTAGGCCTCTCAGGCAGCTAGCCGTCCATCTTAGGCACAACCTGTTTCGTGAAGACGCCCTCAAGAACACCGAAGTCCCCATCACCGGGGGTGTGACCCTCAGTCGCGTCGCCGCGGCTGGAGCGGACCTCGTCCTCAAGACCGATAACTCGCCCACGCCCGGGTACGCCGTAAACGGCACGCTGATGCGCCTCTTCCTCCCATCGGCGGTTGCGTCGGGCGACTCGGTCGTGCTGTCCTTCGACTGGTCGATGACGCTGCCTCCCGACGGCGCACCTCGCCAAGGCATCAAGGACCAGGTCATCTACGTTGCCTACTGGTACCCCCAAATGGCGGTCTACGACGACGTCCACCGGGCCTTCGGACCGATGAGCGGATGGCAGGTCGATCCCTACCGGGGTAACGCCGAGTTCTACATGGGCTACGGCGACTACGACGTGGCCTTGACGGTGCCCGCGGGTTGGCTGATTGGTGCCACCGGCAGCCTGCAGAACGCCGACGAGGTGCTGTCGCAAACGACTAACGATCGCCTCGCCGAAGCCCTCCGCACCGGCGATGTTGTCCGGGTGGTTACCGCAGATGACCTCGGACCGGGTCGAGCCACGGCGGAAGGGACCGACGGCAAGCTCACATGGAGGTTCAAGGCCGAAGGTGTACGGGACTTTGCCTTCGGGCTGTCCGATCAGTTCCGCTGGGACGCCACCATCGCCCTCACCGGCGACGTGAATGGCAACGGCCAATCCGACACTACCAACATCTTTGCCTTCTATGGTCCCGACGCGGGAGCGTGGGATCAGTCTGCCGAGTTCGGCCGCCATTCGATCGAAACCCTGTCTCAGTTGTTGTGGCCATATCCCTACCCCCACATGACGGCCATCGATGGGCCCGACTCCTGTGGCGGAATGGAATACCCCATGATGACATGCATCGGCGGTACTCGGGATAGCACTGGGCTCTACAGCGTCACCGTCCACGAGTTCGCCCACATGTGGTTCCCCATGCAGGTGGGCTCCGACGAGAAGCGGCACGCATGGATGGATGAAGGCTTGACTCAGTTCAACGAATACCGCGCAGAGGAAGTGCGCTGGGGTCAGTCAACCGAGGGACAACTACTCGGCTTCGTGTCACAGTTCTTCACGTCCGGCGGCGAAATCGACCTGATGCGGCGCGGCGACTTCTATCCGGCCCGCAACCTCACGGCACTCAGAGCAATCCTAGGAGAAGAGACTTTCAACGAGGCCTATCGGGAGTACGGGCGCCGCTGGATCCAGAAGCACCCGACACCGTACGACATGTGGTACACTTTCGAGGACGTCAGCGGCCTGGACCTCGGTTGGTTCTGGCGCACCTGGTTCTACGAAACGTGGACTCTCGACCAGCGCGTGGCCGAAGTCATCACCGACGGTGGATCATCCACCATCATCATCCGGGACGACGGCATGGCCCCGATGCCGGTACTGCTCAGGATCACCAGGGCCGATGAATCGACTGAATCTCTGATGTTGCCGGTGGAGCCCTGGCTCGAGGGCGCCCGCGAACAGAGCGTCACAGTCGACGGCGAAGTGACGAAGGTCGAGATCGATCCTGATTGGGTCTTCACCGACGTGAATCGCGGCAATAATGTGTGGGAGAGGGAATAAGCAAAGGGTGCGTCGTGCGTAGTAACAAAACGGGGAGCCTGGGGCTCCCCGTTTGTCTTCCGACGC
>JBDHMR010000056.1:0-10432 GCA_039656035.1 Gemmatimonadota bacterium | reverse complement strand
GCCTTGAGCTGGGCCGTGCGTTGGTGCAGCCGCTCGAGTTCTGCCTGGCACACCTGGCACGTTTCCAGATGCTGTTGCGCCGAGTACGACCCGGGCGACGAAGCCGGCTCCCGCACGTTCAGTAACTGCTCCATGGTCAGATGGGTCACGCAATCGCCTCCTCGCCCAGCCACCCGCGCAGCCGTACATGAGCCCGCGCCAGTTGTGACTTGGAGAAACTCACGGACTTGCCCATCATGGCGCCGATTTCGCCGTGGGTGTACCCCTCGACATCGTGAAGCCACACCACGGCCCGGGACATCTCTGGAAGCCGTTCCAGGGCCGCCTCGAGGTCCATTCGCAGGTGCCGGTCTTCCTTGCGCGTCGGCAGCACTTCATCGTGCAGTTCGTCAGTGTCCCGGTACTTGTTCCGCCGCAGCCGCATCAGCGCCTTGTTGCTTGCTATGGTCCGCACCCAACCCCACAGGCTCCCCTCTCCGCGAAAGCGCCCGATACTCTTGGCCACCTCCAGGAAGGTCTCCTGCAGAACGTCTTCGGCATCCTCCACCGTGCGGCAGATCCGCCGGGCCAGGTTGTACACCGGCGTCTGGAAGGCCCGGAAGATCTGCTCCATAGCCTCCGGGTCCCCGGAACGGGCCCGGGCAACGACGGCGTCAGCGTTCGCCAACGGAAAACTCTCCAATGCAAGTACCCTTGTCATAGCTGTTCTTTAGATGCCCATACGGCCCTGTGGGTCGCAAAGTAGCAGTCGGGCCATGGACCTGGCATCCCTCCTGCGCTGGCCCCACCATGACAACGTCCGTAACAACATACAACACAATAACTTACGTTGACCACCGGATATCAAGAAGGCCCGGATCTCTCCGGGCCCAAATTGTCCCAGCCAGTCCCCCATGGTCAGCCCACGACCAGGTTCACCAGTCTCCCGGGAACGTAGATCCGCTTGCGGACGGCCTTGCCTTCTATGAACCGGAGGGTCGTGGGGTCCGCTAGAGCAGCCTCCATGATGGCCTCCTCCGTCGCGTCCCTGGCAACCGCCACCCGGGACCTGGTCTTGCCGTTCACCTGGATGACCACCTCCATCTCGTCCTCGACCAGGAGTCGTTCGTCCCAGCCGGGCCAATTGGCCTCGAAGATGGACGTGTCAGGGCCCAGACGCTCCCAGCATTCCTCGGCAAAGTGCGGGCAGAACGGCGCCAGCATGAGGATGAGGTCCTCCACGATGGGCCGGTGGGCCACGTGGTGTTCCCGAAGCGTATTGAGCAACTCCATCAGGGCTGCGATGGCGGTGTTGTACTTGAGCCCCTCGAGATCGTGGGTGACCTGGCGCACGGTCTGGTGCCACTTCACCAGGACCGATTGTGGTGTGGCACCGGCTTCGGTGGGGGCGGCGATGACGCTGGTGACCATGGTCCAGACACGATCGAGGAAGCGGCGGGGGCCACTGATCCCCTCGTCGCGAAAATCGCCGCCCTCCTGAAACGGGCCGAGGAACATGAGGTACAACCTGAACGTATCCGCTCCCCACGTGGCTATGTACTCGTCGGGAATGACGACGTTGCCCCGAGACTTGGACATCTTGGAGCCGTCTTTGACGATCAGCCCGTGGGCCCGGAACTTGGCGAACGGCTCCTCGAAATCGATGAAGCCCTGGTCGTGGAGCACCATGGCGAGGAACCGTGAGTACAACAGGTGAAGGACGGCGTGCTCATTGCCACCGATATAATTGGTGACCGGACCCCACGTCCTGGTCCGGTCCGGATCGAATGGTCTGTCGTCAAACTCGGCGCTGGGGTACCGCAGGTAATACCAGGCGGAGTCGAGGAAGGTGTCCGATACGTCGGTTTCGCGTCGGGCGCGTTGGCCGCACTCCGGGCAGGGTACGAAGTACCACTCCTCGTTGCGCGCCAGAGGTGACACCCCGCTGTCGTCAGGCCGAAAGTCCTCCAGAGGAGGCAGCAGCACCGGGAGTTGTTCTTCGGGTACCGGCACCGTGCCACAGGCCTCGCAATAGATGATGGGGATCGGTGGGCCCCAGTAGCGCTGGCGGGAGATACACCAGTCGTACAGCCGGTACTGCACCGTACCGGTGCCGGCGCCCTTGTCCTCCAGCCAGCGGATGATATCGGGGATGGCCTCCAGGGCCGGCCGCCCATCGAAGGGGCCCGACGCCTGGAGTCTGCCGTCCTCGTCGATGACTGGGACGACATCGAGACCGTACTTGCGGGCAAACTCGAGATCGCGCTCGTCGTGGGCCGGCACGGCCATGATGGCCCCGGTGCCGTACTCCATGAGAACGTAGTCGGCCAGCCACACCGGAATTGAGTTGCCGGTAGCAGGGTTTACGGCATACCCGCCAGTGAACACGCCGGTCTTTTCCCGCTCGCCCACTCGCCGCGAAACCAGATCCTCGGCCGCCGCCCGCTCAACGTAATGGTCAACGGCGTCATGTTGGTCATCGGACGTGAGCGCGACTACCATCGGATGCTCGGGAGCCAGAACCATGAAGGTGGCCCCGAAGATGGTGTCGGGACGGGTGGTGAAAACCCGAATGGGATCGTGGCCCTCCACCGGGAAGTCTACCTCAGCGCCTTCGGAGCGCCCGATCCAGTTGCGTTGCGCGGTGGTGGTAGTAGTGGACCAGTCCATCACTCCCGGGTCGTCGAGATTGGCCAACAGCCGCTCGGCGTAGTCGGTGATCTTGAAGTACCATTGATCGAGCCTGCGCTGTTCGACCTTCGTGTCACCGTGGCGCTCGCAGAAACCGGCGATGACCTGCTCGTTGGCGAGCACCGTCTTGCACTCGGGACACCAGTTGACCATGCCCATTTTCTTGTAGGCTTTGCCGGCCTGGTACAGTTGGAGGAACAGCCACTGGGTCCACTTGTAGTACCGCGGGTCGGTGGTCGCCAGTTCCTGGCGCCAGTCGAACATGCCGCCGATACGACGAAGCTGCCGGCGGAAGTTCTCGATGTTGCGGGGTATCAATCGCCCAAACACGTCGCTGCCGGTAAAGGCAAACATGTTCCCCACGTGCAGGCCTTCGGCCGAGGGGTAGGGGAACATCATCAAGTTGTAGAACGGGCGCGCCGGAGTATCGAGGTCCGTCTCGTTGGCGTGCGCTTCCGCCCACCGAGCCTGCCACTTGGCCTCGATAGCCTCCGGTGCGTACGGTTCCTGAGAGACTGTTTGCGTTTGCGTCATGGAATTGCCGGCCGCGTCATCCCTTTGCGTCGGCACGCTCAGGGTGTCTACATTAGGGACACGTTGGCCAACCGCCGACGGTGCCCGAGGAACAGGGGAATGTAACCCATGACCGAGCTGCAGAGGACCTTGATCCGACGATTGCACTGGGGTGGCGTGCTCGCAATCCTGATGCTGGGCGTACTGGTCTTCGCCAGCCTTACCGTGTGGGCCAACGGCGCGCCGCGGTGGAAGATCTCGGGAGGCATCGTGCTGTACGGACTCCTGGCTTACGGAGTCTTCAGCCGCTGGCTGACAAGACGGGTAATCCTCCCCTCCGCCGTCGCCGAAGAAGTCGCCGTCAAGGTCTCACAGGGAGACTTGTCCCCGATCAGTCAGGGAACACTAGACGACCGAGTAACTTCCAATCCGTTGGTTCTTGCCACCGGTACCATGGTTACTGCCCTGCGACACCTGGTCGGCGCCATCCAGGGAGCTTCGGGGGAAACGGCGGCACTCGCCCAGCAAATCGCCGCCTCCACCCAGCAAATGACGGCGTCGACCCACGAAATTGCCGGGACTACTGGCGAGTTGACCGAAAGGGCCACGGCCCAGGCCGACTTGATCCGGTCGGCAGCCGACGATGCAGCCAAGATCCTCGACATCGCCACTAAGCTCGACGACGGATCCACCGAGGCGGCTGACCGAAACATGGTCCTGGCGCGCATGGCCCAGGATCACAAACGCCAGCTCGACGAGAGTTCCAGCGATCTCACCCTGCTGACGGAAGAAGTGGAGCGCGGGGTGGCCGAGGCGGATGCGCTGGCCGGATCTTCCAAGGAAATTGAGAAGTTCGTCACCCAGGCCAAGGTAATCGCCAAGCGGACCCACATGCTGGCGC
This sequence comes from Gemmatimonadota bacterium, assembly GCA_039656035.1. GTDB lineage: Bacteria > Gemmatimonadota > Gemmatimonadetes > Gemmatimonadales > GWC2-71-9 > N074bin45. Next base: position 6,348 of record JBDHMR010000056.1, on the reverse strand, counting down.
TCAACGCCGCTATCGAAGCGGCCCGTGCCGGGGAGGAGGGCCGTGGCTTCAGCGTAGTGGCCGATGAAATCCGCAAGCTGGCAGGCCAGGCCGCGCAGTCGGCTACCCTGACTGCCGAGACGGTGATCGAAGTGCAACAGCAGGTCGATAACGCCCGGCAACGACTTCTCAAGCTGGCCGGAGGGGGCATGGCGGCGCGCGACGCCGCCCACGGAGCAGCCGAAGGGCTCGAACGGCTGGCAAACCAGGCCGCGGCAAGCGACGAGTGGACCCGGGCCATTTCACAATCCGCGGACAACGTCCGCAGCCTGGTCGCAGGCATCGCCGACCAGTTACAGCAAGTTTCGCACGGGACGGAGGACGTGGCGGCAGCCGCGCAGCAGATTGCCGCCGCGGCCCAACAACTGAACGCGTCCACCGAGGAGGTGGCCGGATCTGCCAGCCATCTGGCAGGCGCCGCAGAGAAGCTGACGTCGGCGGCCGGTGATTTTCGGGTATCGGGGAACGGCGCGAAAAGCCCCTGACGCGGGGGACTTGGTCAAGTACCTAACGGGACAGCCACCGACACCGAAGCTATCAGATCGATCTGCAATTCGGAGCCGGTCATGAGACCGCCGGCACCTGTGAGATTGACCGAGTACAGATAGCTCTCCAGCTCCACCCGGCCACTCACTTTCCCCAGGTCAATCCGCAGACCGGTGGCAACGTTGCCACCAATATCGGTAGTCCCTCCGAAGTCCTGATAAAATTCACCATTCCTGATGATGACCGCCGGGCCTCCAGCGAGGTAGAACCTCGTCCTGGCCCCTTGCTGGCCGAACGTGACGACCCCGCGGGCGTTGATCAACAAGAGACTGGCTGAGCCACCACTGGCTCCGGCGGAGGCGGTGACATCACTGGGAACGTAGGTGACGGTACCGTCGAAGCTCACTTTCCGGTGCGTCGCAACACTGACGCGACCGCCAATGGCCACGGCGGTGGCCTGCTTGGCCGATGTCCCGTCGGACTGGACGATGACGCTCTGAAGGGGAACGTATACGCCGAGCACCGGCGCCAACTCGATGCCTCCCTGCGCCTCGAGCGAGGCAACCGGGGCCGCGGCGAGCGCTGCTCCGAACACCAGGGTCAAGTGTCTTGATTGCCACATGATAGCACCTCCTACCCATCGCACTCAGCTGCGTTGTCGCAAACCGCTGTTGCGGGCGAACATGCATCGTGTCGAAATGGGCCGGAAGTTGCCGTGAGCCAGATCACCTGGCCTTGCAGGCGGGTGTTAGCCGATGGGAATGCTCATCCCGAAACTGAAGACGAAGTCGTTCTGGAAGCGGGATCCGGAGGTTTCTCCGTTGGTGAACGTCATCTGGGTCGTGTACAGATAATCTTCGATTTCCAAGCGGATGCGGTAGGAGGAGCTGACCCTGAAGAGTGCCCCGAAAGCCAGATTGCCGCCCAGGTCGGTAAGGCCGGTCACCCCTTCGTAGGCTTGACCGCCCCGTGAAATCACTGCGGCGCCACCTGCGAAATAGATGTTGATCGGCGCCCACTCGGAGTTCAATACGTAAACCAGGCGGAGTTGGCCCAGCCACACGTGCGCCGATCGGCTCACCGTTTCGAAGGTGACGATTTCCACCTTGCTCGGGGCGTATGTCGCTCCGACCTCGATCCCCAACTTCCCGGAGGTGCTGAACATGAGCCGGCCGCCGAAGGCAAAGGAGGTACCCTGGCGAGCGGTACCGATCGAACCCGGCTGTTCGTAGACATTGCCGGTTGGTACGTAGGCACCAGCTATGGGAGTCAGCATGAGCTGGGCAGCGCCGGCGGTGCTCCCCAATGTCGCAAGCGCTACCGACAGCGCCATGGGCCGGAGGTAGCGCCTGGACACCGAGGCGCCCAAGTCGGCCTGTCTGGGAGTTGTTCGTGGTTGGCTGGTCAATGAACGGTCAGCGCGACGAGTAGCTGGAAGACATTGAAATTGACACCCTGGGCATTCTGAACGTCACCGATATTTCCGCCGTAGAAACTGGCCAAAGGAGTGATGGAAAGACCGCCGCTGATGGGAACATCATAACCCACACCGAAAAGGTAGCCCAGGCCGGCGGCGTCCAGGAATATCGACGTCGGGAACCGGAGATCTCCCCGAGCGTAGGCCATCCCGATACCGCCCTTCACAAACAGCCCCATACTGCGCGAGGGGTACCACTGCACCGTGCCGTTGAGGCCTCCAAGCCGCAGCGGGTCGCCGTTGATGGTCTTGACCCAGCCATCCACCTCCAATCCGACGAGCAGCGAAGGATTGAGGGTAAGACCCATGACCAGAAACCCCGAGAACGAGCCTTCCCGGGGAATGTCGTCACAATTGCCGCAACTCATATCGGCCGTGCCGTACCCGGCGCCCAGCGACCCCCAGAACCCCTCGCGGACGGGCTGCTGTGCCGAAATGGCGGTCGCCGTGAGCGCCAGCGCGGCCAGCGAGACCATCATCGCGTCAGCGAACCGGCGGAGCGTGAGAAACACGATCGGCCTTGGCTAGTGGAAGGTGACGGCGGCCATGAACTGAAGCACGTTGAAGCTCACGTTCCGGAGGGTACGGACGTCACCAACGCTCCCGCCGTAGAAATTGGCCACGGCGGTCACGGACAGATTGCGCTGGATCCGCATGTCGTAGCCCAACCCGAGCTGATAGCCGACTCCCGAGTTGTCGAAACCAATTATCCCCTCGTCAGTGTCCAGGTCGCCGTGCATGAAAGCGAAACCCAGGCCGCCCTTGATGAAGAATCCTTCCCGGGTCGACGGATACCACGATATCACTGCGTTGGCCGTGCCGACTGCCAGGTTGTCGTTGCTGTCGGTGATTTTGGACCAGCCGGTAACCTCGCCACCGAGGAGAATCGACTGACTGAGGGCGCCGCCGACGTTGAGGAACCCGGTGAGGTTGCCAATTCGGCTGGTGTCACCGCACTGGTCGCAGTCTACCTTGGCGGACCCGTAGCCCAACCCGAACGTGGCGTATATGCCCTGATGACGATGAGGGTACTGGGCCTGGGCGCTTGCCGAGACCAGCATGGCACCTCCGGCGATCAGAAGAACGGTACCAAACACGCGCATATGAACTCCGTGCGAAAATGCTGACAGGATCGAATCAGGTGAATGTAACCCCGGGCAGGGACCTAATCACCTGAGCCAGGGGGCCGGCGCTAGAAAAACCCGACCGTCAGGATGGCCTGGATCACGTTGACGTTGAGCCCGGTGATGTCATCGACATCGCCCAGCGAGCCACCGTACCAACCGACGAGCGGCGTCAGGCTCAAAGCACCGCTGATCCGCCAATCATAGCCTACAGCCACCATGTAGCCGAATCCGGAACTGCTGCGCGAATCGAACTGCCCCGTCTGGGTCTCGAGTGTGACCTTGGCCGACCCGAATCCCAGGCCGCCTTTCACAAAGAACGGCCCGGTCGAAGCCGGGTACCATTGCCCAAAGGCCGTTACGGTGGCGACCCAACCGTCCTCGAAATCCTGGCTCTTGTAGAAGAAATCCAGTTCAGCGCCGATGATGAGTGCCTGGTCGATCGCTGTTCCGATGGCGAACAGGCCCGACACGCCGCTCTGCCGGCCTCCGTCGCATTGATCGCAGGAAAACTTGGCGCTACCGAACCCGATACCGATCGTCGAATAGAACCCGTCTCGAATCTGGGCTTGTTGCGCTTCCGCGCTCCCGGCCGCCACGGCGGATACGACCGCGACGATCAACATACAGCGTCCCGCTGCCCTCATGTTCCCTCCAAAGGTCAATGATTTCCTACCAGAACGCGTGGTGGCATCCGGTCAGGTCTGTGCCGGTGGGCCGTCGAGGTCGGGGAACTCCGACCCGAAATGCGCCACCTTGAGGTCTTGCAACACGCCCCGCATCCGGCGAGTGTGTCGCGATTCGGGATGAAGGTCTAGCAAGCGGCGTAACTCCGCCATGGCTCGGCCGGGGTCCTGTAACCGGTGGTCGTACAGGTCGACCAGCGCCAACCCCACGAGCACATCGTCCTCGGGTGTCAGCGGCGTGCCGGCGTTCCGCACTTCGGTAAGCTCGCTCGCTGCCAGCAACGGGAGCGCCAGTGGGCCCGCGAGAAGAGAGGCCCTGCGGAGGGTGGCTTCCGCCGTGGCCCCCTTATCCTTGCTTCTGAGTTGATAGGCCTCCGCCGCATCGGCATAGCGGCCTTGGGCCACAAGCGCCTCCTCGCCGGAGAACCCACGGCCCGCTCGCTGCAACCCAATTTCGGAAAACATCCGGACGCTGCCTTCGATGACGGGTTCGAGAACTCCGCCGAGGATACCAGCCAGCAGTCCATACAAAGCCCAGAACGATCCGACCAGGAGGATGGCCCGTGGAGCGACCCCGGTCACGGCCAGAAGCAGAGCCATAGCCGTACCAGCCAGCAGCAGAACCCCCACGACAAACCTGATGAGTCGGAAGGGGTCGTCGGCAAATTGGAGACGGGCCGACGTCTCTCGGAAAAAGGACTGGAATCGCAGGCCCCAATAATATTGGCCCCCCGGAGAGGCGGCAAGTTGACAGACGCTCGCGAGCCTTCTAAATCCCTGACAATCCCTCGTTTACCAGCCAGGAGATATTCCGTGACCGATTCCTTCTCCCGCCGTGAGTTCATCGGCGTCTCCGGCGCCGCCGTGACCGCCCTGGCGGTGCCGGGCAGCATCGACGCCCCGGCCATACATCTGCCGAAAGCGGCCCGGCCTGCCGCCGTCAGTTCCTCCAACGGCCTCCGGGCCGTCGCCCGGGCGATGGAGGCCATGGTGGCAGGGGAGGACACCCTGGACGCGGCGGTCGAGGGCGTGAAAATCCAGGAACTCGATCCAGACGACATGTCGGTTGGCTATGGCGGGCTCCCCAACGAAGCGGGCGTGGTCCAACTCGACGCCTCCTGCATGCACGGACCCTCGAAACGCGCCGGGGCGGTAGCGGCGCTGGAGGGCATCAAGACCCCGAGCGAGATAGCCCGGCTGGTGCTCAAGTACACCGATCACATCATGCTGGTGGGTGAGGGCGCCAAGCGCTTTGCTTTGTCGTACGGTTATGAGGACGAAGATTTGATGACGCCCGCCTCCCGGGAACGGTGGCTTCGCTGGCGGGCCAATAGAGGGACCAGGGATGACTGGCTCGACGTGGAGGACGACGATCCCATCGGGCAGAGACCCACCGGCACCATCAACTTGAACGTGGTCAACCCTGCGGGAGACGTCTCCTCGATAACCACCACCAGCGGGCTGGCGTGGAAGATTCCCGGCAGGGCCGGCGATTCGCCTATCATCGGCGCGGGACAGTACACCGACAACACCATCGGCGCTGCCGGTTCGACCGGGCGCGGCGAATCGAACATCATGGTGTGCGGAGCGTTTCTCACGGTGGAGTTCATGCGCCAGGGCATGGCGCCGACAGACGCCTGCCGGGCCACGCTTCAACGTGTCATCGAGTTGGCGGAACCCCGGCTGCTGCACCCTGACGGGCGTCCCCGATTCAACCTGAATTTCTACGCCGTCAACAAGGCCGGCGACTTTGGTGGCGCTGGGCTATACCCCGGCCGGTTCGCGGCCCACGACGGCCGCGATGCCGCCCGCCACGATCTCGCGTACCTCTACGAGCGCAAATGATGAAGCGCCTTGGTATAGCCTTCACCATTCTGGCAGCGCTCCTCCCCGGGGCTCTGCGGGCTCAGGACTGGGGTATCAGCTGGCTCCCCATCCTGGTCCCGGCATCCAATGAGTTCCCCTATATCGCACTGGGGGCGGACTACTCAGTACCCGCACCCTACGAAGCGCCGTACGTCTCGAACGGCGCACTCTCGGGAGCCGCCGGCGTGACCTTCACGGGGAGCTGGTTTGCCGCTGTCCGGTTCCGCGCACCTGGACTGGCTCGCAAGTGGCGTTTCGACATCAGGGCCAAGGCCATCCGGGCAAACAGGTTTGGTTACTACGGTATCGGAAACGAGACCACTTACGACAAGGAACTCGGTAAGCAGGAGCCCAACTTCTATCGGGTTTCCCGATCGCTGTACCTGGGCCAAGTCGAAGTGTCCCGGCAACTCGTGGGACCGTTGTGGGCCGCATTGGCCGGCAGGGTGCAGCACACGGACTTCGAGCCACTGTCAGGCCTTTCCCGATTCGGCCTCGACGCCGGCGGCCAGACCGTTTCGGAATCCGATGCCAGCGCCCGGCTAACCCTGGTAGTGGATACCCGGGACACCGAGTACAACACTCACCGGGGCGTGTTCCTGGAAGCCGGCGGCAAAGTGGCGTCAGGGGGAGCTGGCTACACGTGGACCTACACCAACGTGTCGGGATT
>JBDHMR010000055.1:0-7450 GCA_039656035.1 Gemmatimonadota bacterium | reverse complement strand
AAAAGTGGGGTGGACAAAAGCGTGGCAGCGGGGCTGCAGGGCTGCGGGGCAGTCCACAACGCCCCACCACAACAGAACTGTCGGCCAGCAATCCGGGACTCGACGCAAAAAGGCGCGCCCTACGGGCGCGCCTTGGCGCTGAGGCCCTCATCAGGAGGGCCGCTGGGCGTTCCGCCCAGCGGAACTCCCGAGGAGGGACTCGAACCCCCGACCCGGTGGTTAACAGCCACCTGCTCTACCAACTGAGCTACTCGGGAAAGAGGATCTCAGGATAATTACCCGCCGGGCCAGGGTCAAGGAAGAAAGCGGGGGCAGCGAGGGCGGCGGGAGCTGCGAGGGCAGTAATGCAGCATGGTCATTTGCCGGAAGCTTGGTCGCGGAGGGTTTCCAGGGCCTGTTGCAATCCGGGGTCATCCGGATCCAGGGTGACGGCTCGCTCGAACGCGTCGATGGCCCCGTCGAGGTCGTCCATTTGGGCCAGGGCCGTTCCGATCCTGGCTTGCAGGATGGCGTCATCGGGATCGTGGCTGGCTGCCTTCCGGTAGTGCTCGAGGGCTGTTTGCGGCCGACCGGTGGCCATGAACGCGTTGCCGATGTTGCCGTGGGCCTGGATGTCTCCATCGTCTATGGCGATGACTCGCTGCCAGGCCGACACGGCCTCGGCCAGCTGCCCCGTCTGTGCCAGCGCCACCCCCAGGTTCCCCCACGCCTCGGCCTGGTCGGGACGGTCCTGCACCGTCAGGCGAAGGTAGGGAATGGCCTCCATGGGCCTTCCCTGGTGGAGCATGGCTGTGGCGAGGTCGTACCGGGCCGCCCAGTTCCTCGGGGCGTACGACAAGGTGTGGCGGGCCTGGGTCTCGGTCAGCCGGTGGACGTCCTCCTCTGAGGCTAGTCTGACCTGAAGCATCAGTGAGGCCATTTCGTCGGTCGATTGCAGCCCGAACCCTACTCGCCGGGGTGGATCGTTCGGGTTCAGCGGGTTGTCGGCCGAGTTGTCGTACAGGTACCGCATGGTAAGGCGGCTGCCGGCCGGGAGCAGGAACGGGTCGTCGAACCGGTACTCCACCTGGGCGCCGAAGTCCCAATTCGCCACATGCAGCAGTTGGATGACTGATTCATCGGGGAGTTGGGCGGTGACTTCAATGGTTCTCCCCAGGAAGTGTGCATGGGGGTAGGCGGCGAGGACCTCGAGTGGCACCGGGATGTCCATCGCGTCCGTGGCCACGTATTCCGTGGCCCCAGGGGGAATATCGAGCGTCTCGTTGGCCAGGAGGATGCGTGACAGGATGTCGGTCGGGGCGCTGTCACTGAAATACAGTCCCACCATCGGAGCGAGCCGCACGGTCGTATCCGTGGCCGGCAGATGCACCTGCAGCACAAAATCGCTCCCGCCAGGAAGCAGCCAGGCCGAGCTGGCAGGACTCTCCAGGGGAATCTTGCCTGGTGTCCAGCCGAGGAAGTGTCCTTCGGGGGGCTCCGAGGCACCCAGGGCCATGCCGCCGAAGCCCGGTTCCGGGTCGGCTTCATCGAGCTGGCGGGAGTCCGTGGTGGGATCGATCTGGAGCACGGCGTGATGGACCACGCCCGGTTCGCCAGGGCGTATGTCCACGGCCCTGATGAATCGATCGTCCCCAATGCCGGTCGAAAACACCAGGTTACGGAACAAGTCCTTGTCGTGCGGTGGTATGGTCAGCGGGTCGGCCACGCGGGCGATAGCGTCAGGTTGCCCCAGGGTCCAAGCCGTGTCGGTCATGTCGCTATCGTCGCCGGCACACGCGGCCATGAATATTCCCAATGTCCAAACGAGGATAGTACGAATGGATGCCGGGACGTCAGGCGGTGCCGCCGCGATCTCGAGCCTTACGCGAGAATGACTTGGTGCCATGGAATTCCGGTTGGCCTGGGTGATTGTCGTATGCTGTCGTGCCGGTGATGGGACGCCGGCATTGATCGGAGACGACCATCAAGAATAGCAGTGCCTAGCGGACCTGGGTCAGCAGGTCGCGATACAGGCGATCACTGAACTCATCAGCCGCCTCTCTGAGGAGCCTCTCTTCGATGGCGAAGTCAAAATCCGCCTGCCGGTCGGCTTCGAACCAGCGCCGCTCGTTGCGGGTCAGGTCGAGATTGGTCCAGTCGCCGTCGTAAGAGGCACGCTCGAACCTGCCGGATTCCCGGACGTCCATGGTCCGCTCGCGAGCCGCTCGCTGCGACTCCGGATCCACCACGACATAGTGCAGCCGCATGCGGTAATCGAGCGTCCCTGATCTTTGCAGGTACGTTACCGGCTTCCCGGCTCGGGTATCCGCGTTCCGCACCTGTTCCACAACGTCCCGCTCGGTGACGGTGAAGATCTCGATATCAGCCGTGACAACCAATTGGGCGCCGACTTCCCGACTGAGCCGGGCGGCTTCGGGCACGGTCATGAGGGTGGAGTAGTACCGCAGGTCACGCAACGCTCGCCGGACCAGCAACGGGTCCATGACCGCGATGAACATCGGCGGTTCCGACCAGGCCACCAGTTCGAGCTCGTCATTCAGGGCAGTGAGGAATCCTTCGGGAAGGAAGCGGGCCGCGTCGTCGGTACGCCACAGGGGGGTGACCGCCACTTCGATGGTGCCGAGTTCGATGGCTGTCGCCCGAAGATCGAGAGCGGTCATGCCGGCTTCGGTGTTGGGACCTCCCGTGAGGGCCAGCGCCTGCTCGGCGTGCTCTACGGCGGAGCGATACCGACCCATGTCGAGGCTGGCCTCGCCCCACCCCAAGTGGGTTCTGATCAATCCGTCGATCAACAAGTCGACTTGCCCGGGGCCGGGGTAGTACCTGTCCGCGCGATTGTAGGCTCGCTTGGCGGAATACCATTCACCGGCTGCTTCGGAAGCACGGCCATCATCGATCAAGGACGCGATGGCCTGATCGAACACCGCGCGCCGCTGGTCCGCGTAGTCGGCAGGGTGGGGGATTGGTTCGCCGACGCTGGCTGCGGCCGCAAGGAACTGGTCCAACCGAAGATAGCTGTCGGCGGCGTCCGCTTCCCGGCCGGAGGCAGCGGCCAACTCGGCGTTCTCGAGGAAACTGTTCACGGCCCGGGGTCCAACTTCGCGCAACCTGGTGCGCGCCTCGGGATGGTCACCGTCCTTCTTCAGGGCGTCGATGTACTTGCGGGCCGCTTCGACGTACTGGCCCTGTTGCTCCAGCTCGGCGCCCTGCTGGTAGCGTTTGTTGGCACTGGCGCAGCCACTGATGGTCAGCAGTAGCGTCAGGGCGCCAACCCATCTACCCGTGTGCCGTGATCCCGAGAACTGGAACCTGGGCCTGATCGGCTGCATGATACTCCTCCCCCTGGGAGCGGTGTTGTCGTCGAGCCGGTGCGGCTCACCCATGAAACGCAGCGTAGTGGTATACAATACTGGATTGAGTGAGCATAATATGTCGCGAGTATTGGTGAGGAGGAAACATGGATTTGGGACTGGTGGGGAAAGTGGTGTTGATCGGAGGCGGCAGTCGTGGGCTGGGCTACGCGGTGGCGGAAGCGGTGGCCGCGGAAGGCGCCAAGGTGTCCATCATGGCTCGGGATTCGTCGGCCATCCAGGACGCCGTCAGCCGCCTAGCCGCGTCCAGCGGCGCGGATGTGGTTGGTCATGCCGTTGACGCGAGCCGGCCGGATGAGCTCGAACGGTGGGTGAACGACACGGCGGAGCGCTGGGGCGGGATCGATGCCTGTCTGAGCAATGCAGGTGGACCGCCTCCGGGCGAATTTGCCGCCTTCGATGACGATGCCTGGCGACGGGCGTTCGATCTGATCGTATTGAGCGCAGTGCGACTGGCCCGAGCCGTCATCCCACATTTCCAGCGCCGCGGTGGAGGTGCTCTAGCGTTCGTGACATCGTCTTCCACCAAGGAACCGATTCCCAATCTCACGTTGTCGACGGTTACCCGCGCCTCGGTGGCGGCCTTGTCGAAGGACCTGTCTCGCCAGTACGCCGCGCAGGGAATTCGGGTGAATCACCTGGTCCCTGGCCGCATCGACACCAGCAGGGTGCGGTCTCTCGACGCCGCCAACGCCGAGCGGGCTGGGATCACGCAAGAGGAGCAGTACCAACGCTCGGTGGCAACGATCCCAATGGGCCGTTACGGTGAACCGGCGGAATTCGGTCGTGCGGCAGCGTACCTGTTGTCTCCCGCGGCGTCCTATATCACCGGAGCAACGTTGCAAGTCGATGGCGGCGTGCTCCGAGGAATTACTTGAGTACCGCCGTTTGCCGACAGCTAATTTCCATTTTCCGACTACCAATTTCCATCGGGCCAATCCATGTCACTGATGCGTCAGACTCTCCTATGGTGTTCGGAAAACCAATGGATGAGGAACCACGTCCCCAACCTCTGGTTCGTGCGACGCGCCGTCAAGCGATTCATGCCCGGAGAATCGGTCGACGACGCGCTCGGCGAGGCCGCCGTTCTCAAGGGACGGGGCATCGGATCCATCCTCACTCAACTGGGGGAGAATCTCACCGATCCAGCCGGCGCCACCGAGGTGGTGTCGCACTATCAGGGTGTTGTCGAGACGATCGCGTCCAGAGGCCTCGGGGCGGTTGTGTCGGTCAAGCCAACACAGCTGGGACTGGACCACGGCGCCGAGACGGCCTACCACAACCTGGCGGCTATCGTCGAAGTGGCACGAGCGCGGGACAGCGTTATCTGGGTGGACATGGAACAGAGCGGCTACGTTGGCGCCACCCTTGATCTCGTTCACCGAATACGGGACTCGTACGACAACATCGGCGTTTGCCTACAGGCATACCTCTACCGGACCGCCGAGGACATCGGCCCACTCATGGAGAAGGGAATCGGTGTCCGCCTGGTCAAGGGTGCTTACGCCGAGCCCGAGGATGTGGCATACCCATCCAAACGAGATGTTGACGACAACTACTTCGCCCTGGCTGATCGTCTATTGGAAACCGAAGGGGCTACAGGATCTCTTCGCCCAGCCTTCGCTACGCACGACCCCGTCATGGTGCAGCGAATTCGTGACGCCGCCGCCGCCCGTGGTGTTGAGCCTGCGGGGTACCAGTTCCAGATGCTGTACGGGATCCAACGGGGGTTGCAGGATACGCTGGTCAAGGAAGGTTGTGGCGTAATGGTGCTCATCAGTTACGGCGATGCGTGGTATCCGTGGTACGTTCGCCGCCTGGCCGAACGCCCGGCCAACGTGTGGTTCGTGGTCAAGAGCACAGTTAAGGGGTAGTGCTACCGGGGGTCAACTCATGAAACTGCTATGTCTGTCCGCCGACGATCTTCATGCCGCGCTCCCCATGGATGTGGCGGTGCGTGTCGCCAAGCAGGCGTTTGCCGCCTACTCGGCAGGCCGGACCGATACGCCGCTCAGAACGGCGCTGTCGATCCCCGAACGGGCCGCCACGACATTGATCATGCCGAGTTACCTACCGGACTATGGGCTGGGCACCAAAGTGGTGTCTGTGTTCCCGCAGAACCGGGGTAGCCGCAAGCCTGTGATCAATGGTTTGGTGGTGTTGCTCGATCCGCAGACGGGTGAGCCAATGGCCCTGGTAGATGGCACCGCACTCACAGCATGGCGCACCGGCGCCGCTTCGGGCGCGGCCACCGATCTTCTGAGCGTGGAACACGCCAGGGAAGCAGCCGTCATCGGCGCCGGGGCTCAGGCCAGGACACAGGTGTTGGCGCTGGATACCGTACGGTCGCTCGACACCATCAGGATCTATTCCCGGACGGCCGACCGGGTGCGCACGTTGATCAACGAACTACAGCCGCACGTATCGGCCACCCTGGTTGCCGCCGAGTCGGCTGTAGCGGCGGTGCGCGATGTCGCCATCGTGTGTACCGCCACTTCCTCGACTATCCCGGTGCTGGATGGGAGCGTGCTGGCCCCGGGAACTCATGTGAATGCCATTGGCAGCTTCACCACTGAGATGTGCGAGATCGACGCCGGCACGATTGCGCGAGCACGCGTGTTCGTCGACTCAGTCGCCGCGGCCACCGCCGAGGCGGGCGACTTGTTGGCGGCGGAGACCGAAGGCGTGACTCGGCGCGATGATTGGACTGAGCTGGGCCGAGTCGTTACTGGAACCGGCCCTGGGCGTGAAGGCAACGAGATCACGCTGTTCAAGTCGGTGGGCTTGGCGGTCCAGGACATCGCCACGGCTGGGGAAGCGGTGACTCGGGCGCGCTCGGCTGGGTTGGGAACGGAGGTGCGGGTGTGACCGGCGATGTGTCTGGCGAGTTGCAGCCGCCCGCCGATTGGGATCGGATAACCACCGTCGACACGCACACCGCTGGGGAACCTCTCCGAATCGTTACCGGCGGAGTGGAGCGCATCCCCGGGGAGACCATGCTGGCCAAGCGGCGATACGCCGGTGAACGGCTCGAGACCTTCAGGCGGCGCCTCATGTGGGAACCCCGCGGGCACGCCGACATGTACGGTTGCCTGCTTACCGATCCGGTCACCGACGATGGAGACGTCGGTGTGCTTTTCCTGCATAACGAAGGGTTCAGCACCATGTGCGGTCACGGAATCATCGGATTGGTGACCGCCGGTCTGGAGTGCGGTTTTCTTGAGGTAGAGGACCGAGCCAAGGTCAACATCGACACTCCGGCAGGTCGAGTGGTGGCGCGGGCCGACCGAGAGGGTGCTCGCGTGACGAGTGTGACCTTCCGCAACGTGCCTTCCTTCGTGTTGCATGAGGCATCAGTGGTGGACGTTCCCGGATTGGGTAACGTGAATTCCACCGTGGCGTTCGGCGGTGCGTTCTATGCCTACGTCGACGCCGACAGCCTGGGGCTGACCCTCGAACCCGACGCCGTCGGAGAGTTGGTAACCGCGGGAAGGGCCATCAAGCAGGCGGTAGCGGCCGAGCTGCCGATTCACCATCCCTCGAGCGACGAGGATCTCGATTTTCTCTACGGCACCATCTTCGTCCGGGCGGGGACCGACGGCGCGGCCAGCCGCAACGTATGCGTCTTTGCCGACGGCGAGGTCGACCGCAGCCCTACCGGCACCGGTGTTAGTGGGCTGGCGGCGATTCAACACGCCCGTGGGGAGTTGGCCATTGGGGAGGCGCTGTCGGTCGAGAGCATCCTGGGCACCACCTTCGTGGTAAGGGTTGTCGAGGAAACCACGGTGGGACACCTGGCCGCCGTCGTTCCCGAGGTGACCGGCTCAGCTCATGTAACAGGTCGCCACGAGTTCCTGTTCGACCCAGACGACCCGCTGGCAGACGGCTTCCTGTTGCGCTGATAGCCGGCTGGGGCCAACGTTGACCCGCACGACTTCGGGAGACTCAATGCGCAACGTGATAATCGCCAGTGCTGTCCTGTTGCTGGCCCCGTCCGCCGCTCAGGCTCAGGCCGCCACATCGGTTGCCTACCAGCCCAGCCCCGTGGCCGCCATGCTGGAGGGTGAGGCAGCGCGCTT
>JBDHMR010000054.1:0-7939 GCA_039656035.1 Gemmatimonadota bacterium | reverse complement strand
GGCGGTTTGGAAATCCTCGAACTCACACTCACTACACCCGGTGCCTTGGAGGTGATGGCCCAACTCTCGGCAGAAGACGCGGCCGTGGTCGGCGCAGGCACCGTGTTGAGCGTGCAGGACGTGGAGATGGTGGCACAAGCCGGAGGTCGTTTCGCCATGTCGCCGGTGTTCGACGCCGAGGTGGTCGCCGACGGCATGCTGGCAGTACCTGGAGCGGCTACTCCAACCGAGATCCTGGCGGCACACCGCTCGGGCGCCCGGCTGGTAAAGGTGTTCCCGGCCGCTGCGTTGGGTGGCCCGCCGTTCCTCAAGGCAGTGCGCGGCCCGCTGCCCGACATCCCCCTGGTGCCTACCAGCGGCCCCACGGCAGACACGCTGGCGGACTACTTTGCCGTAGGCGCCAGTGCTGTCGGCATCGGTGGGGAGGTGTTTCCTCCGGGCTTCACGCTGGAGCACGTCGAGCAAGCCGCCCGGCGGGTCCGCCTAGCGGTCGAGGCGGTGCCCGTCTAGCGGGAGTTGCCCACCGTGACCGCTCCGCCCGTATCCGGATTCACCCTGGTAAGGAACGCCATCCGGCTCGACTTCCCCGTCGAGGCGAGCATCAGATCCATTCTTCCGCTGTGCGACGAAGTCGTCGTCAACGTCGGCAAGTCGGATGACGACACGCTCGACCTGGTGAGGGGCATCGACGATCCCCGGATCAGGATCATCGAATCGGAATGGGACTTCAGTGGCGACCACCAGGTGCTGGCGGACGAAACCCAGCGGGCGATGGACGCCTGCCGCCACTCGTGGGGCATCTACATCCAGGGCGACGAAGTACTGCACCACGACGGCATACCGGTGTTGCGAGACGCCATCGCGCGCCATGATGGGGACTCGGCGGTCGAAGGCTTGCTGCTGCGCTACCGGCACTTCTATGGCACGCCCGACTATGTGGCCACGAGCCGAAGCTGGTATCCCTACGAAGTCCGCGTGTTACGGTTGGGTGATTCGTGGGGCGTTCGTTCATACCGGGACGCACAGGGGTTCCGCGTCGGAGCCGATCACCGGAAAATCCGGGTCAAGCGCACGGAGGCCTGGATTCACCACTACGGCTGGGCCAGACCCGATCCGGCAATGGTGGAGAAATTCAAAACGCATCCGACGATCTACGGGGGCGCGGTGCCGGAAGACCTGCACACCGTCAGGCTGGCATGGCAGCCCGGGATCAGACGCTACACAGGCACCCACCCGGAGACCGTGACCGACTGGGTGGCCCAACGGCGGGGCGTCCTGGAGGACCGGGTGCAACCTCAGGAGTGGCGCTGGCAGCACCTGCGGGATCACGCCAGCGCCGTGGTCGAAATGGTAACCGGCCGCCGCCCATTCGAGTTTCGCAACTACCGCGTCGTTTGAGCTACGACAGCACCCTTGCCAGATAGGCCTTTAGCCGTTGCCAGGCATCCAGGGCCGGCGCTTCGGAGTTGTCCGGGTCGCGGTCGACGTGCAGCCAGAATCCGTGGCCCACGTGGTCGTAGACGTGAATGTCGTTCTCGATGCCGATGGAGCTGAGAGCCGCGGCAAAGCGTTCGACCTGGTCAGGGGGAATACCACGGTCGTTGGCCGCGAAGGTGCCGTAGACCGGATGGGTCAAGGCCTGGAGCACCTCCGGATCTTCCACCAGTCTGCCGTAGAAGATCGCGGTTCCCTCGTGCTGCTCCCCTTCCAGACCGTAGCTCAGGGCCACACCGCCACCGAAGCACCAGCCCATCACCGCGATCTTTCCGGTTACGTCTGGCCTGGCCCTGAGCCAGCGCGTGGCCGCGTCGATGTTGGCAACCATGGCCGGCTCGTCCGCCCGGGCCTCACCCATGAGCGCCATGCTCTCGTCGCGAGTGGTGCCTACGCGACCGTGGTACATGTCGACGGCGAACGCCACATAGCCCTCGGCGGCTAACTGGTCGGCCATCTGGCGGATGTTGTCGCTCAAGCCGTTCCATTCATGAATGAGAATGACCGCCGGGAAAGGACCGTCACCCTCGGGCACCGCCACGTAACCCGAAGTCGCGTTGTCGTCCGCCATGTAGGCCACAGCCAACCCCGAGGGCACGGGCGCCGTTCCAACTATTGCGGGAGGGAGCTCCCCGGGTCCCGTGCGTTGTACGGCCCCCTGACCCACGGCCTGCCGGGCAACGAGAGCCCCGACCCCCAAGAACAGCAATGCCCGCCCAATACGATGTGGCAACATGTTTTCCTCCAAGAATCGTCAAAAAAGGCAGAGCCGCAATACTATCGCGACTTCCGCACCTCCAGCAAGTCACGCCATGTTGGGAACTCTATCCAGGATGCTGCCGTTGGTCATGTGATGAGAATATCGCTAGCTCCGCACCGGGTCCTGGCAGCACTACTCTGTTTCACGCTGGCGACCGCTGGCGCGACAACGCTGTCCGCCCAGCGAATGGACATCCACGAAGACGGCAGCGGCCACTACCATGGACTCCACTTCTCGCATCCCCTGTTTTCAGAATCGATCACGCCTGACACCAAGGTGCGGTTCAACGCCGAAGGGGAGTTCGAGGACGAGGGTGACGGCTATGAACTAGAGGCAGAGGGCGAATACGCCTTCAATCGATCATTCAGCATCGAGATCGGCATCCCATACGTTACGCTCGATCCCAACGATGGGGCATCCACATCTGCGCTAGGCAACATCGAGCTGGCCTTGAAGTTCGCCAACTTTGTCTTCGAGGACGCCGGTATCCTGCTCGGGTATGGCTTCGCAGTGGGGCTTCCCACGGGGAGTCCCGACAAGGGTATAGGAAGCGACACCGAATGGGAGTTGGAACCCTTTCTCAACGCCGGCATCAAGCGGGGACCGTTGGAATTGGTAGGCTGGGCTCGGTTCGGCATCCCAGTCAATCTCCCCGAGGGCGAGGAGGTCGAGAACGATTTCCACTACGATTTCTCAGCCCTGGTACACGCCAAGTCCTGGCTTCAGGTGCTGGTCGAACTGAGAGGAAAACTGGCCCTCAACGGTGAAGAGGCCGGAACAGGCCGCGTGCGTCTGGCACCCGGCATCAAGGTGGCGCCGTTCGGACCTCGACTGTTCCTCGGCCTGGGCGTGAGTCTTCCTTTGAGTGAGGAAGAGCTCGATGCGCGGGTACGAATCGCTGGCTTCTACCACTTCTGAACGGCGGACTGCTCATTCAGCCTTGAGTACCCGAACAGGGTCCGCCCTGGTAGCCCGCAGCGCTGGCAGTGCGCTGGCGGCCAAGGCGATGAGCGCGATCGACCCCGCGGCACCGAGGTAGCTCACTGGATCCGATGCGCCCACTCCGTAGAGCAGCCCGACGATGAGACGCGACAAACCCACCGCGCCGACCACGCCGAAGAGAATACCGATCCCCGCCAAACCCACACCACGACCCACAACGCTCCTCAGTAGGTGACCGGGTTGTGCTCCCAGCGCCATGCGGATGCCGATCTCCCGCTTCCGCTGCTCGACCGCGAATGCCAGGACTCCGTACACGCCTTGTAGCGCCATGAGAAGAGCCACTGCCGCGAACAACCCGAGCAATCGAGCGACGAAACGTTCGCGGGCCAACGATCCGCGCTTGAGTTCCGCCATCGTGACCACGTTGGCGATGGGTACTAATGGAT
The DNA here is from genome assembly GCA_039656035.1 of Gemmatimonadota bacterium. Taxonomy (GTDB): domain Bacteria; phylum Gemmatimonadota; class Gemmatimonadetes; order Gemmatimonadales; family GWC2-71-9; genus N074bin45. The sequence goes on along the minus strand of JBDHMR010000054.1, from coordinate 4,297 downwards.
CGATATCGTTGACTGCCTGACGCACGGCTTCGGTCAGAGCGGCTGGAGCAAGGTGCGAACGGATGATGAGCGAGCCGAATCGTTGCCACACGGCCGTGCGTTGCTCATAAAGCGTATAGACTGCCCGGGAGTCCTCGCCGCGAAGGTCGTATGTCTTTACGTCCTTGGCCACGCCCACAACCGTCATCCACCGAGGAGTTCTATCGATCAGCCAGGCAATCCTGGTGCCGACCGGGTCCTGATCGGGCCAGTACTCTTGGGCAAATCTCTCGTTGACGATGGCCACCAGGCCTGAACCAAACCCGTCCTCGTCGGCAAAAGCCCTTCCCCGAACCATGGGAATACCCATTGCACGGAAATAGTCACCGACCACAGGACGGTTGCGCGCTCCAGGCTCTTCTCCCTGGGCCACTGGCTCACGCCCCTCGAAGATGACAGAATGCCCGATGTAACCTCGCTTGAGCGGCGGACCGATGACCGAGGCTGCCGCCTCTACGCCAGGCAACAGGTTGAGTTGCTCGACTACCGATGTGAAGAACATTGTCTGGTTGTCGGAGTCACCGTAGCGAGCCGGCGGCAGCGAAACGTCCGCCGTCAGAACGTTGGCCGCATTGAATCCTGGATCTACCCCCTCGAGAGCACGAAGACTCCGAAGCATGAGGCCAGCGCCGATCAGGAGCAGGAAGGACAACGCCACCTCCGCCACCACGAGGGCACCGAACAGCCTGTGCCGTGAGCCGGCGACCCCGCCGCCGGATTCGTGCATCACGCTCGCGGGGTTCGTGCGAGCCGACCACCCTCCCGGTAGCAAGCCAAAGAAGAGTGCGACACCTACCGTGACCAGCAACGTGAAGACCAGTACCCGTAAGTCAACGCCTATCGAACCAGCCCGCCACAATCCCTCGAAGACCAGGCTACCCAGTGTGGTAGTACCCACGACTGCCAAGACCAATCCAGTCGCGGCTCCCATGGCTGCCACCAGAGCACTTTCGGCCAACGCTTGCCGGACGATGGTGGAGCGTGTTGCTCCTATCGCCAGGCGGACAGCTATTTCGCCTCTGCCTGCCGCAGCCTTCACCAAGAAGAGGTTCGCAATGTTGACGCAGGCCACCAGCAACACCATTGCTACGGCGGCGAGTAGGGTAAACAGAACCAGTCTCTGATCTCCGTTCAGATACTCCAGCAGTGGGACCGGATGGGAAATGAGGCCTGCGTTCGGCCGTGGAAAAGCTTCTTCGATGGCCGCGGTGATGGCCTCCATTTCAGTCCGGGCAGCTTCGAGGCTCACACCCGGCTTGAGCCGGCCGATGGCGTGCAGGTGCCCCGAACCCCTCTGTGTGGGCGCCCAGGGAGTCCCCACAGCTACCGGAACCCACAAGTCAGTGCCGAGCTCCAAGTAATCGAAAGCATGGGGCATGACCCCGATGACAGTGGTTGGATTGTCGCTCAGGATGATGGTGCGTCCGATCACCGCGGAGTCGCCTCCGAACCAGTGCTGCCAAAAAGCTTCGCTGATGACCGCCACCCAGGCGCCACCGACCTGGTCCTCTTCCTCTGTGAACACCCGGCCTAGCAGGGGCCGTACCTGCAGCACGTCGAAGTACTGGGCTTCCAGTGTGGAACCGACGATCCGCTCCGGGGGACGGTCGCCGGTGATGTCGAAGTCCCAAACTCTGGTGCCCGCCCCTATGGACTCGAGAGTCGCGCTTTCCTTGCGCCACTCGGCCACGTCGGGGATGGAGATTCCGATGTCGTCGGTCAAAAAGACTAGTCGGTCGCTCTCGGGAAACGGTAGCGGCTTGAGGAGGACACCGTTGACCACACTGAACATGGCCGTGTTGGCGCCGATGCCGAGCGCCAGCGTCGCCACGGCGATGACGGTGAAAGCCGGTTTCTTTCGGAGGGCACGCGCCGCGTAGCGCAGGTCCCGGATGGTCCGCTGCCACAGCGGATCGGGCGATTGCCCCTTGGGTTCCCCTGCCCATGCCTGGCGAACGGCTTCCTTGGCATCCGCCGCGCGCGTCAGAAGGACGAGCCACCGCTCGCTCAATCCTTGACTGACCGAATCCCACACGGTGCGGCCCCATTGGGCGAAGCCTTCTCCCCTAGTTCGTGTCTCGGCCCTGCGGTCTTCAAATAGCTGAACCATGTCGCGACCGTAGCGCTCTCTGAATCCGGCCGGGTAGGCAAGCAGCAGCCACCGGTAAACCCCGGCCGCGCCAATCATCGTTCACCCCGGCGGGACCCGGCAGCCTCGAACTCGGCCTTGGCGCTCAGGGAAAGACGCTCCATCCGCAGGGCCTCCGCCCGCAGGACCTCCTTGCCCAACGGAGTGACTTGGAAGTACCGCCTGCGCTGGTCGTCCATATCGGGATCGGGACGCTTGTCAGACTCCACGATGAGCCCCTGCCCGGCGATGGTGCGGAGCGTCCGGTAGAGGTTGCCGGGCTCGATCTTGAGCTGGCCGTCAGTCTGCGCTGCGACTTCCTTGACGATGCTATAGCCGTGGCGCTCACCACTGACTAACACCAACAAGATGTGAAATACCAACGGCTTGAGTGGTAGGAGCTCATGTGGATTAGATGGCATGCCGGAGCCTCGGGGAGTTAGTGTCATTTGGACAATAATGTCATTACGACACTAATGAGGCAATGGTTTCGAGAGAAGAGAGGCGGACAGCGGTAGGGCGGACAGGTGGCTAGAGAGAGTGCAGCGGCGGTGACATGGCTGCGTAACGGCGTCGCTTTAGCGACATCAGCCGAGTCTCGGCTTTAGGTGCGCCTTGCCCCTCTACGCCCTACGCCCCACGCCCTACTCCCTACTCCCTACTCCCTACTCCCCCGAAAGTAGATAACCCCCCCACCAATCCCCCCAACCATCACATCCAGGTCGCCGTCATCGTCCAGGTCGGCCAAGGCGGGGGCGGAGTAGGAGAACACCTCGAACGGCAACGAATCGGACATCTCGAATCTGGGCTCGGTGCGGCTCCCGGTGTTGAGGAACACAACCAGGCCGTCCGACTCGGTGCCAACGATCATGTCGTGGTCGCCGTCGCCGTCGAGATCCAGGAAGACGGGATTGCTGCGGCGTCCGACGTCGATGTCCTGGTACTCGTCGCTCACCAGGGTGAACGCAGGTTCCTGCCGAGTGCCGGTGTTGCGATAGAAGTTGATGGTGCCGGACGCTTCGCCGACGAACAGGTCGAGGTCGCCGTCGTCGTCGATGTCGACCAGGGCCGGAACGTTGTTGCTCCCCCGCGTGAGCTTGACGATGGCAGGATGCACCAGCTCGAAGGACGCCTCGGTTCGACTGCCGGTGTTCTCGTACCATGCCACCGTGCTGCGCCACGATCCGAGGAGCATATCGAGATCGCCATCGCCGTCGAGGTCGCCGAATGTGGGAGCGTAGTGGTAGGAACCTTCGATGGGGAGATATCCGCGCCGCTGGAACACCGGGTCGCTGGCCGAGCCGATGTTCTCGAAGCGGTAGATCCGCGAACTCTGCAGATTGGCCGGGTCGATCTTGTTGGCCAGGAGAAGATCTAGGTCGCCGTCGCCGTCCAGGTCGACCAGCCGCGGAATGCTTTCGCTGCCGACGTCAATGCCGTTGAGGTAGCGCTTGGTGGTGACGGTGTACTGCCCCGCCGGGTACTGCTTCAGGAAGTACATGTTGTCGGCGGTGGTGAGATTGGGGTTGAACGCCCCTCCCAGAACGCCGATCACCAGATCGAGATTCTGGTCCTGGTCGACGTCGCCGAAGGCCATGGCGTTGTAGCCGCTGGTAAGCACCGGCTCACCTACCGGGAACTGGACCGGGTCCGCGTTGAGGCGCGGGCTGGCGCACGAGCCGGAGTTCTCGATGAACAGGAGCCCCTGCTCGAAGAAATCTCCCCAGAACAGGTCCAAGTCGCCGTCGTTGTCGATATCGGCCAGCGCCAGGGTATTGAACAGGTCCAAGTCGCCGTCGTTGTCGATATCGGCCAGCGCCAGGGTATTGGCCCCGTGGAGGCTTCCCTCCAGGTTGGCGACGATCTCGATGTCCTCGAACCGGTCGGTGATGTGACGGAAACGCGGCACATCGCTGGCGTCGACGCCCTCCGCTTCGTAGCGGGAGATGGTGCCGACCAGCCGGCCGATGAACAGATCGAGTTTTCCGTCGCAGTCGAGGTCGCTGACGTTGGGAATGTTCTGCCGGTCGGAAAACAGTGGTACTCCGCTGATGTCGCGGAGAGTATCGGCTGCCAGGACGAAGGCCGGCAACGCCGGCGTCCCCTCATTGCGCCAGTAGCTGATGTAGC
>JBDHMR010000053.1:0-7544 GCA_039656035.1 Gemmatimonadota bacterium | reverse complement strand
TGGACTCATCGACGGCGCTTCCGCCCTCGATCACCACGCCGTCTACGGGCACCTTCTCACCAGGCCGGACTCGAAGGCGGTCACCCACTTTGACCTGATCGAGTGCCACGTCTTTCTCGTGGCGGCAGTCCGTGAGCAGAAGAGCCGTCGGCGGGGCCAGTTCCAACAGAGCGCGTATGGCGTTGGTGGTTGCTCCGCGAGCCCGCAATTCAATCACCTGCCCCATCAACACCAGCACTACGATCACCGCGGCCGACTCGAAGTACACTCCGATGGAGCCGTCGGCCTGTCTCAGCGCGTCGGGGAACACCCCGGGCGCCACCACCGCGACGACACTGAAGCCGTACGCCGCGGTAACTCCCATGGCGATCAGGGTGAACATGTTGGGACTGCGGTTGATCACCGACGCCCAGGCCCGCTCGAAAAACGGCTTGGCGCCCCAGATCACCACCGGCGTCGCCAGCAACAACTCCAACCAGTGTCGTAGCCCGGCAGACATTAGACGATCCACCGGTAGTCCGATCATCGGCGCCATGGCCAGCACAAGTACGGGAACGGCAAACAGCAGGCTGCCCCAGAACCGCCGCGTCATGTCCACCAGTTCGGGGTTCGCTTCCTCCTCAGCGACGACGATCGTGGGCTCGAGCGCCATGCCGCAAATCGGGCACGGCCCCGGTTCCGATCGCACTACCTCGGGATGCATGGGACAGGTGTATTGAGTGGTCGAGCCGGGGAGGGTGTCGAGCACCTTGTCCAACCCCATGCCGCAATGGGGGCAGGAACCAGGTTCTTCCTGCTGGACCTCGGGACACATGGAACAGGTATACATATCTCACCATCAACTGAATTCGGTTTGGACTCGTATGTGGGAGTATAACCGAGGGGACAAGACCCCCCGCCTGCTGGCCCCAGGTGCCCGCTCGCCGTATTCTTAAGGCACGCAGACTGATCGGAACACCACCGTGCCGGAAATGTTGCCCCAAATCACCGACGCACTCAAGGACCGCTACACCATCGAGCGGGAATTGGGGAGTGGAGGCATGGCAACGGTCTACCTGGCCGACGACCCCAAGCACCACCGCAAGGTGGCCATCAAGGTCCTGCGCCCAGAACTGGCGGCGGCGCTCGGTGCCGAGCGGTTTCTTCGCGAAATCAAGATCATCGCCCGGCTGCAGCACCCGCACATCCTCCCCCTGTACGACTCGGGGGAGGCCGATGGCTTCCTGTACTACGTCATGCCTTATATGGCCGGACCGTCGCTACGCGACAAACTCACCGCCGGCCCGCTCCCCCTCTCCGATACCATCCGCATCATGCGCGACGTGGTCGACGCATTGGTCATGGCCCATGGCCAGGGGGTCGTTCATCGCGATATCAAGCCCGATAACGTCCTCCTGTCCGGGCGCTCGGCTGTGGTGGCCGACTTCGGGGTCGCCAAGGCGCTGAGCGAAGCCACCGGCAAGCGCGGCGACGGCACCACCCCCGGCATGGCACTGGGAACACCGGCCTACATGGCACCCGAACAGGCCGCGGCCGACCCGGACATCGACCTTCGGGCCGACATCTACTCTTTCGGCATACTGGCGTACGAACTCCTGGCCGGACGGCCGCCATTCACCGGCATGCCACCACAGCAGATTCTCGCCGCTCAGGTCACTACGCCTCCTGAGCCGGTTTCGCAGTACCGGGAGGGCTGCCCCGGCCCGCTCCAGGACCTGGTCATGAAGTGCCTGGCCAAGCTCCCCGAGGGCCGCTATCAAACCGCCGAGGAGTTGCTCGCCGCGATTGAAGGGTTGGCCACTCCCAGTGGCGGCATGATCGCCACCAGCGGTGTGAGGCCGTCGGTCGCGAGCAGATTCCGCATGCCGAGTCTGGTTGCCGTGGGAGTGGTGGCTGTCGCCCTGGTCGCCGCCATCATCGTAGGCAACCGTGGGCGCAACCAACTCGACGCCAATCTCATCGCCGTGGCGCCGTTCGACGTCCTCGACCCCAGCCTCGAGCTTTGGCGCGAGGGACTCGTCGACCTGCTCTCCGCCAACCTCGATGGTGCCGGCCCGCTCCGTACCGTGCCGCCGACACTCGCCGTGGCCCGCTGGACGGGTCGGGCTGACGCCGCCTCCGCCACGGAATTGGGTAACCGGCTCGGGGCGGGCTTGACGATCTACGGACGCCTGCTGCTGTCAGGTACCGACTCCGTGCGATTGACCGCCACACTAATGGACGTATCCACCCAAACGACCATCGGGCAGGTGGAACTCCGGGAAGATGTCACCCGCATCGATCGGCTGACCGACTCGCTCACCCTGCTCCTGTTGAGCGACCTCAGTCAGGGGCGACAACTGGGAGCGATCCAGTTCACCTCTTTCGGCGCGTCGTCGCCTGCCGCACTCAAGGCATTCCTGGAGGCTGAGCAATTCTATCGCGAGTCCCAGTGGGACTCGGCTCGATTCCACTACGGGCGTGCCATGCAACTGGACCCCAACTTCGCCCTCGCCTACAGCCGCATGGGGAAAGTCGTCGGCTGGCGCAGGGGTGGTCAGGGATCCGCCCGCTTCGCCCTCCAGGCGGGCGAACTCAATGTCGGCCTGGCACCGCGGGAGAGCCTCCTCGTTACCGCCGATTCCATCGACGCGGCGTTGGAATCGTTCCAGGGGATGGACGCCGATTGGGCCAACCTGCGGCGCCTGTTTCCCACCATCGATCGGGCCATACGGCTCTACCCCCAGGACCCCGGTGCCTGGTACCAATTGGGTGAGGCCCGAATCCGTTGGGGGCCGTTCAGCGGAGCCACCGACCTCGAAACCCTGCGCCCGTTCAACCTGGCCGTCGAACTCGATTCAGCGTTCACGCCGGCCTACCTCCACCTGATCCCACTCAGCCTGGAGATCGAAGGCATCACCTCGGGCCGGAACGCGATTGCCGCCTACCTGGCGCGCAACCCACCCGCCCACCTGGCCGGCGGCATGGCCTTGGCGGGGCTGTTGCTGGAGCAGACCCAACGCGATAGCGCTGCCATCCGGATCACGCTCGACACCGTCTCCCCCAAGGTGCTCTCCGCCGCCGCACGCACCTTGGTACGGATTCCCGATACCCTGGAAGCGGCGCTCAGCATTAGCCGGGAATTACACGCCCGCCAGGAGGGCAGAGCCAAACGCCAACTCACCTGGGCGCTCGCCTACCGCGGCCGGCTGCGGGAAGCTCACGCTCTGGCGGATTCGGCCGACGTTGAACTGTTCTCCGAGTTAGCCATGCTGGAGGCGATCTCCGAAGACACGGTGGCCTTGGTGTGCCGCACTTGGTTGGCCTCCGACAATGGATCGGGGATGTACCATGCCCTCCCCTGGTGGGCCGCGCAGCAAGACACCGCTTCGATTGTCAAAGCGATTCAATCCTGGCGAACCCAGCTCTCCTCCGGTTCCATGATGCCGGAAGACGGACCGATCACCGGCTACGCCATCGAGGCAGCGGGTGCCTATCTCACTCTTGCCCGCGGCGATTCCGCCACCGCGCTCCGGCAATTCCAGGAGTTGCCGGTCTGGCCCTGGGGCGATCTATATCGGGAACGGTTGACCTTGGGTCGACTCCTGGCCGCCGCCGGTCGTCACGCCGAAGCAGTCACAGTACTGGACCAGGCACCGGTGCCAAGGACCAACCGTCCCCGTCCCGGGGAGATCTACTGGATCTTGCAGCGAGGAAAATCACACGAAGCCTTGGGTAACACGGCAGAAGCACTCCGAGCCTATAGCTTCGTCGCCAACACATGGTACCACGCCGACGGAACCCTACGCCCACTGGTGGATGAAGCCCGGCAGCGGCGCGACCACCTGTCACCCTAGCCGTGAGCCAATCCTGCTGCCTACTCCTGCCACTAGTACTGATTGCCAACCTCCGTCCACCACCCCAACCCAAAGAAATCCGGCCCACCCCCTAGCCCCCCAGGCATAGTCCGCCCCATATTTGGAAAAGGTTCCAATCAGGAGTCCGCATGGGCACACATCTTCAGAAACCACTCCGCCGCTCTAGCACCAACAAGGTCCTCACCGGTGTCTGCGGGGGCCTCGCCGAGTGGCTCGGCTGGGACCCCACCCTCGTCAGAGTTGGGTACGTCGCCGTTTCTCTATTATCGGCCGCGTTCCCCGGAATCATTCTATACGTCCTGTTATCCTTCATAATGCCGGAAGACACAGCCTACTAGCGCTTCAGGGAGGGCACCATGGCCAGTCGTACCGCTCGCGCCACCCAACGTGCAAAACGAACGGTGAAACGCGTCAAGAAGAGGGTAGCCAGGAAAGCCAAGGTGGTCCGTAAGAAAGCGAAGCGCGCCCTTGCCAAGACCAAGAAGCGTACGCGCAAGAAAGCCACCAGGCAGGTCAAGCGCGGCAAGAAAGCCCTGAAACGTGCGCGCAAGAAAGCAACCAAAACCGTGCGGCGCGCCAAGAAGAAAGCCACCTCACGCCTGAAACGCCTTCGCGAGACGGCACGCAAGAAATAGCGAGGACCACCGATCATGTCCCCATCCCCCACGGATACGACACCCACCGCCGGTGCACGGCCCGACGTGATCACCCACTTCGAGGAAGTGCCCTGGGGGGCGAGCGCGTCAGACATTCGGGCGCGCCACGGCGACGCACTGGCCAAGGAAACCGTGGTCAACGGTGTCGAACTGGCGTACCACCGATCGGTCAACGGCCAGCAGGTCGAGGCCGAGTTTACGGTACACACCGATCACGGCCTCATCGTCGGCGCGTTTGTCGTCCCCTTCTCCGGCCCGGAGGAGTGCGGCACCCTGTTCACCAATTGGCGGGACACCATCGCCGCACGCTACCCAGACCTCACCGCACGGGAAGAGCAGGAAGTCGAGGAGGAGGGCGCCAGCTTCGAAGAAGCCTTTGCCCTCGGCAAGGCAAGCTGGTGTATCGAGTGGGATGATCCCACCAACCTCGCTCGCATAGAGCTTCTGGTGTGGCCTTCGGCTGAGGTGTTCTGGGTGTCCTACTACGGACCCCACGCCGATGCCTGGGAAGAAGAGCGGTTCCAGGCCGAGCTGAAGAACGGTGACGAGGGCGGCGCAGACTAGCCCCCCGCTCATTCTTGACTGACTAATCCACAATAGCTATCGTGAACCCGGCTCATTACCAGGGGATCACGATGGCACGACCCAAATCGTTCGACGTCGATGAGGCGCTCGGCCGCGCCATGGAATTGTTCTGGCGCCAAGGTTACGGTGCCACTTCCCTCCCCGACCTGGTGCAACACATGGGGATTGGCCGTCAGAGCCTGTACGACACCTTCGGGGGCAAGCGGCAGCTCTTCTTGCAGGCCCTCGACCGCTACGCCGCCGTAATGATCGGCGGCGCCCTCGGCCAGCTCGAGCGGCCCGGCGCTTCGATCGACGACCTGACCGCGTTTCTCGAGGCCGTGGTTGCCTACCAGACCGGCAAGCAGGTTCGTACTGCCTGCCTCATGATCAACTCTGCCATGGAACTGGCGGTCAGTGACACGGAGGTGGCCCGCAGGGCCAGCGCCCACCACCAGCGCATGGAAGGGGCCTTCAGGCGAGTCCTCGAGCATGCCGCGGCACAGGGGGATATCAACCCACTCCTCCCGGTCGACACCGTGGCCCGCAACATGGTGGCGACAGTCCTGGGAATGGTGGTAGCCGCCAAGTCCGGCGCAGAGCCGGCCGTCCTCAGGGACATGGCGTCCGGCGCTCTGGCGCTGGCCGGCGCCCCCAAGGATTCTCCGGCAAGAGCCCGTCATTGATTGGATGAGCGTCCAGGGACCAAAGTAGCTTCCCTTGGTGATTATTGAACGTTCGATCCATAATACCAGCCACCCCCAAATTCAGAGTATCCATCCACCCGTCGGCGCTCATCGTTTCCCCAGGTTGGGACTCAAGGGATTGTGGCTGGACAGCCTGGTCGTTCGTCGCCAATAGAGAGGATGGTCCCTCCGTCGTGCGTGGCCAGAGGACTATGTGGAGAGCGGTTATGGCAACCGCCATCAGCGGAATGAAGCCGTTTGACTCCCAAATGAGCGACGTTCATATGTGAAACAAACCGCATGATTCTCCGTAGGGCTACACTCACGAGATATGGGAAGGAGAACACAGATGTCAGCCGCGATCATCGCCGTCGAGAACGCCATCCGTACAGGAGATTGGCCAATTCCCGGGCGGGCAGTCCGGTCCCACAAGACCGACGGCATCATTCGATTTACCCGCGACCCTCGGAACTTCTACCTGGTGCTGGACCCCGTAGGTGAGCGCTTGGGCTGTATCTCCCACTCCCAGAAGCGCCCCTCCCTCCGGCGTGGCGGACCGACCTACTATTTGAAGCGTCCCTCAATGTCCCCACTGGAAGCTTAGAAATTGGAAACTTGCAATTGGAAAACGGGAAAAGATGTTGACTCCCAATTGCCAATTTCCAGTTTGTGACCCCCGTCACAATTCCCAATCACATAACCCCATGTCCCCAAACGCCTTTTAACGTTTGGTACGTACCGCCGTCTACTTGGTGTCTGGCAAAGAGTTCACCTGAAGAACCAACACCGAGAGGAGCAGGATCATGGGTACACCGCTCACCACCAACCGCTGGCTGTTAGGCGCCGGCCTGAGCGCCGCCGTCGCGCTCGGCGCCTGCAGCGAATCGCCGTCGAGTATTTCGTCGAATGGATTGTCCGATATCGAGGCCGCCGAACTGGCGAGTGTCATCGTCGGCGATGCCGAGGCGTTCGTGGACGCCTCGACCTACGACACCGACCACGGCATCCGTGTCGACGTGTTCGATCCGCACCGGGGAGACGGCCCCGCACAATTTTTCGGCCGGCTGCCCTGCCGTCCGACACTGACTCCAGAGGATCCGGCGAACGTCGATGGCGATCGGGTACCCGATGCGGTCTTGCTCGACTTCTCGGGTGTCACCTGCGGCATGGGTGAGATCATGGTGGCCATGGACGGCACGCTCGGCATCGAAGATCCGGCCATCCCGGGCTTCGGCGTCCGCTTCATCTTCACGGACCTTTCAAAGGTGATCACCCGCGGTGACCAGTCCCGCTCTGTGACATGGAACGGTACCCGCCAGATCGTCGGCAGCCCCAGCAACCCCGGGAGCCAGCTGACCCACACCGTCACCAACTTCACCACCAGCTTCGCGTTCCCCAACGGCAATACAGCCGAGCACATGAAGAACTGGAACGCGATGTTCGTGGCCGACGTAGCGGGCTCCATTCAGCACGGCGCCCGGCTCCCCAGTGGTACCTGGAGCTTCGACGGCAACAGCACCTGGGTCCGAAACGAGTCCGCGACTTTCAACGTAGTGATTCAGACGACGACTCCGCTCCACTTCAACGCCGAGTGCACCGTGGCCCCACGGTTCGATGCCGGCGTGATCGTGGCCCAGGTGTCGCGCAATGGTGAGACGACAACCGTCACCATCGAGCATACGGAGTGCGGTCAGAAGATCATCACGCGATCGTAATACTACCGATCTCGCCTGCCGCACCGAGGAAGGCCCGGCCCACATGGGACGGGCCTTCTTGTCCAA
>JBDHMR010000052.1:0-7617 GCA_039656035.1 Gemmatimonadota bacterium | reverse complement strand
GGTACTCCATCCGCACTGGGTGTGGCTTACCATCGCGCTCCCGCTCGCCGGTTTCCTGATCAACGGCAAGGTGGCCATGCTGGCCAGCGGCCCTGTTCCCGTGCTCCCAGCCAAGTCGGCCGCGCGGCTCACGGAACTCGTTCGCACCTACCAGAAGAGTATCGTGTCTGTCGTTGGCACGGGCGTGCTCCTGGCCGCCTTTGTGGTAGCCGTGATGGTGTTTCTCGGCTTCCACTTCCTGGACAATCAGACAGGCTACGTGGTGCGGCTCTGGTCCTGGATTCCGGTAGGGCGGTTCCAGGTCGACATGGCCTTTCTGGTCGACCAGCTGTCTCTCGTCATGCTCCTGGTGGTTACCGGAGTCGGCAGCCTGATCCATTTGTTCAGCGTGGGGTACATGAAGGAAGATCCGGGATACGCCCGGTACTTCGCCTACCTGAACCTGTTCATAGCTTTCATGCTGGTCCTCGTGCTGGGATCCAGTTTCCTGGTGATGTTCATCGGGTGGGAAGGCGTCGGACTGTGTTCCTACCTGCTCATCGGGTTCTGGTTCGAAGACAAGGCCAACGCCGACGCTGGCAAGAAGGCGTTCCTGGTCAACCGGATCGGCGACGTCGGGTTCATGATCGCCATGTTCATGATCTGGACCACCGTCGGATCGCTCGACTTCGGCACGGTGCTGCAACAACTGCCTGGCGCCGTTCCGGCCGGCGGTGCCCTGATCACCGCCATCACCCTGTTCCTGTTCCTGGGGGCCACCGGAAAATCGGCCCAGATTCCCCTGTACGTCTGGCTGCCCGACGCCATGGCCGGCCCCACACCGGTATCCGCCCTGATCCACGCCGCCACCATGGTCACGGCGGGCGTGTACCTGGTGGCCCGGACCGGCGTGTTGTTTGCGTTGGCGCCAATTTCGAACACCATCGTAGCTGGAGTAGGGGTGGTGACCGCGCTGTTCGCAGCCTCCATGGCGCTCAGACAATACGACATCAAGAAGGTGTTGGCCTATTCTACCATATCCCAACTGGGATACATGTTCCTCGGCGTGGGTACGGGAGCCCTGTCGGCCGGCATTTTTCACCTGATAACGCACGCCTTCTTCAAGGCTCTGCTGTTCCTGGGAGCGGGCAGCGTCATCTACAGCATGCACCACGCCTACCATGAGGTGCACTCCTCCGAAGACGCTCAGGACATGCGCAACATGGGCGGGCTGAGGAAGGCCATGCCGTGGACCGCGGGACTCATGTGGATCGCCACGTTGGCTATCGCAGGCATGCCGTTGTCGGGCTTCTTCTCCAAAGACGAGATCCTGGCGTATGCCTTCGGTCGCGGCCACGACAACCCGGTGTTCTACCTCTACTACGCGATGGGCATTGTTACCGCCCTGCTGACCGCGTTTTACATGGCCCGGTTGATGGCCATGACGTTCCATGGTAAGAACCGTACCGGGGCCGACGCCGAGCCGCACCTGCACGAGGCGCCCTGGATCATGACCGGTCCGTTGGTGGTCCTGGGAGTTCTTGCCGCGTTAGGCGGCGTGATCAACCTGCCCGCGTGGGCCGGTGGTCATCACTGGCTCGAGACGTGGCTGCTGCCGGTCACCGCGTCGGCCTACATGTATCTGAAACCGGTATTGCCGCACGGCACTACGGAGTATGTCCTCATCGGTCTGGCGCTCACCACGGCGTTGGTGGGACTGGTGGCGGGGTACCGGGTCACCATGGCCCAGACCATCGTGCCGGCCAGGGATGCTCCGGAGGAGCGCGGGTTCTGGAAGGTGCTGTACCACAAATACTACGTGGACGAATTGTACGACGCAGTCGTGATCCGTCCCCTGATCGTGTTCTCACAACGGTTCCTGTGGAAAGGCGTTGATGCCCGCGTGATCGACGGCGGGTTCGTCAACGGGTCTGCCGGCGTGTCCCGCTTTTTGGGGCAAATCGGTAGTCGTTTCCAAACCGGACAGCTGGGATTCTATGTGCTCCTGTTTGTCGTTGGCGCGGTGTGGATTGTACGCGCCATGGTGGGGTGAGGTCTAGATGACGGACTTCCTGTCGTCGCTGGGCTACACCCAGTGGATCATTCCCGCCCTGCTCATCGTTCCTGCGGCGGGGATACTGCCTATTCTGTTCGCTCCGGCGGCTCAGGCCAAGCGGATCGCCTTGGTGATTTCCACCTTCGTGTTCGTGGTGTCGCTGGGGCTGTGGTGGACGTTCGACCCCACATCGGGAAATATCCAGTTCGCCGCGGCCGTACCCTGGATGCCGTTCTGGGGCATCTTCTACCGGGTAGGGATAGACGGTATCTCACTGTTCATGGTGTTGCTGTCCACCAGCATGATGCCGTTGGCGGTGTTGGGGAGCTGGCACTACATCACCAAGGCGGAGCGAGGGTATTACGCGTTGCTGCTGGCGATGACGTCAGGCATGGTGGGCGTGTTCGTGTCGTTGGACCTGTTCATGTTCTACGTGTTCTGGGAACTGATCCTCATTCCGATGTACTTCATCATCGGGGTGTGGGGTGGCCCCAACCGGCTGTACGCGGCCATCAAATTCTTCCTGTACACCATGTTTGGCTCCCTGCTGATGTTGGTGGCGATCCTCCTGATGGTTTGGCAGATCGCCCGCTCGACAGGCATCGTGTCGTTCGAGTACTCGTTCCTGTTGAGCCACTCGAGCACACTGGGGTCGTCGGCTGGGTGGTACTTCGCTGCGTTCGCGCTGGCGTTTGCCATCAAGGTGCCGATGGTGCCGTTTCACACCTGGCTCCCCGATGCACACACGGAAGCACCCACCGCCGGGAGCGTCCTGTTGGCGGCGGTGCTCCTGAAGATGGGCACCTACGGTTTTCTGCGGTTTGCCGTGCCGTTCTTCCCGGAGGTCGCCATGAGCCCGCCGGTCACGGCGCTGTTCGTGTCACTCGCGGTCATCGGTATCGTCCATGGAGCGCTCGTGGCCATGGTGCAACCAGACGCCAAACGACTGGTCGCCTACAGTTCGGTCAGCCACATGGGGTTCGCCATGCTCGGCATATGGGCGGCCACGGTGCAGAGCGTGCAGGGAGCACTCATGGTGATGATCGGTCACGGTCTCGCCACCGGCGCCCTGTTCTTCCTGGTGGGAATGCTGTACGAACGTCGTCATTCGCGGCTGTTCGCCGATTTCGGGGGGCTCGCCCGGGTGGTCCCGCTTCTGAGCATCATGTTGACGATTGCCGCCCTGGCCTCGATCGGGTTGCCGGGTCTCAATGGTTTCGTCGGCGAATTCCTCGTGCTCCTTGGCAGTTTCGACGCCCATCCGTGGGCCACGGGCATTGCCACGACTGGTGTCGTCTTCGCGGCCGCCTACCTGTTGTGGGCCATACAGCGGATCATTTACAACCCGCTGGTCAAACCTGAGAACAAAGCGCTCGCCGGGCACGATCTCAATCTCCGCGAACTGCTGGTCATCCTTCCCTTGATTTTCGGAATGATCTGGCTCGGCCTGTATCCCAAGCCGGTACTCAGACGCATGGAGGCGGCCGCGACCAGGTACGTCGAATTCACCATCCCGCAGACGGCGACGGCGCAGAACCCTGAAGGGTCAGAGGCGGAGGGAGCCAAGTGAACACTCTCGACCTCGCGACGCCCATGGGAGCGCTGTTCGGCCTGCTACCGGAAGTGATTCTGACGGTTACCGCCTGCATCGTGTTCCTGGTTGCGGCATGGCGCCAGGGCACGCCGGAGGACAGCCGCCTGGCTGGGTGGATCAGTCTCGCCGGCGTGGTACTCAGCAGCGCGGCGCTGTCGTACCTCTGGTTGGGCGGCTTCGCCTCCACCGGCGTTCCGCACATGGTGGCGCTGGACCCGTTCCGCTACGCCTCACTGGGCATCCTTCTCCTCGCCGTCGGGCTCACCATTGGCGTGTCGCTTGGATACATGGAGCGTGAAGGGCTTCTGGCGCCGGAGTACTATGGGCTGGTGCTGCTTGCGGCCATCGGAATGATGCTTCTCGCTGGCGCGGTAGATTTCGTCGTGGTGTTCCTCGGACTCGAGCTCATGTCGGTTGCGGCATACGTCCTGGTGTCGTTCAACCGTCGAAGCCAGGCCTCGGCCGAAGCGGGCCTCAAGTACTTTCTCATCGGCGCCTTCGCCTCGGCCTTCCTGTTGTACGGCATAGCGCTCCTGTACGGCGCCACCGGTTCCACCAACATAGTTCTCGTTGGGGTGCAACTCTCAGCCGGATCGGTCAGCCTCATGACGGCGCTGGGCCTCGGGATGCTCCTCATCGGATTCGCCTTCAAGGTGTCGGCCGTGCCGTTCCATATGTGGGCCCCGGATGTGTACGACGGTGCACCGACGCCGGTAACGGGACTAATGGCCACCGGTATCAAGGCGGCGGCCTTCCTGGCGCTGATTCGTATCCTCATGCAGGGGTTGTCCCCCGTCGAAGCACTGTGGCAGCCGATCATCTCCACGCTGGCCATCCTCACCATGGTCATCGGTAACCTGGTGGCTTTGAGCCAGCGATCGATCAAACGCATGCTGGCCTATTCTTCCATCGCCCACGCCGGCTACCTGCTGGTGGCGGTTTGGCCCGGCACCAGGTTGGGCGCGGCAGCTCTCCTCATCTATCTCCTTTCCTACGGCATCACCACCATGGCGGCCTTCGGGCTCCTGGCCATGTTGGGTCGAAACGGCGAGCGGGACGTGACGGTCGACGACATCGCCGGCCTGGCCAAACAACGTCCCTGGATGGCCTTCGCCATGGCCATCTGCATGTTGTCATTGCTCGGCTTCCCGGGAACGTTTGGGTTCATCGCCAAGTGGATGGTGCTGACTTCTGCGGTGTTCCAAGGGCAGTGGGTTATCGCGGTGATCATGGTGCTCTCCAGCGTCGTTTCGGCAGGCTACTATCTCCCGGTTATCATGGGGATGTACATGCGCGACGCGGAGCCTGGCGTTGACTTCTCTACCATCAAGGTGTGGGGAGCCGGGGCCGGTGTAGTGGCTGTAGCCATCATCGGCATTCTACTCCTTGGGGTGTGGCCCCCGGACCTTATCGACCTCTCAATGGAGAGCGCTGCTGCCCTGTTCCAAAGGTCGCTGCCGGTCGCGATCCAGTAGCGCCTCGACGCCTGTGATTCCACAATCGATCTTCCGTCAATACGACGTCCGCGGGCTGGTGGGCGATGAGCTGAACCCCGAAATGGCCCACGCTTTGGGCGCGGCTTATGCCACCCTGGCTGCCGCACGGTTGGGCAGGGCGCCGCGTGTCGCGGTGGGTCGGGACAACCGGCCGTCTGGTGCCGCGCTGGCCGCGGGATTGCGCGAGGGCCTGGTTGCCGCCGGCGCCGAGGCGATCGACGTGGACATGGTCCCGACTCCGGCTTTGTATCTTGCCGTTAGCGTCCTCGAAGCGGACGGCGGTATTCAGGTCACCGGATCGCACAATCCCCCTGAGTTCAACGGCTTCAAGATGGTGTTCGACGGGCAGTCGTTGCACGGCGAGGACATCCAGGAGCTGTACCGGCTCATAGCGGACGATCGCCTGATAATGCGGGACGGCGGTTCTGAAAAGACCGACGGATCGATTCTGGGCGCCTACCGCGATGCCATACTCGAGCGGAACAAACTGGCCCGGCCGGTACGGGTAGTGGTCGATTGCGGCAACGGAGTCGCCAGTCTGGTGGCTACTTCCATTCTGCGCGGCGTTGGGGCAGACGTGATCCCACTGTTCTGCGAATCGGACGGCAACTTTCCCAATCACCACCCCGATCCCACGGTCCCGGAAAACCTGGTCGACCTCCAGGAAGAAGTTCTGCGCACCGGCGCCGAGTTGGGGATCGCCTTCGATGGCGACGGGGACCGCATCGGCGCTGTGGACGAGACGGGAGCCATTCGCTGGGGTGATCAGCTGCTGATAGTTTTCGGGCGTGACGCCGTGCGACGATTCGGCAAGGGCACGCCGGTCATCTTCGACGTGAAGTGTTCGGACGTTCTCCCACGGGAGTTGGAACGTGCCGGCGCCGAGCCGGTGATGTGGAAGACGGGGCACTCACTCATCAAAGCCAAGATGAAGTCCACCAACGCGCCTTTGGCCGGCGAAATGAGTGGCCACATCTTCTTCGGCGGCGACTACCTCGGTTTTGACGATGCTGTTTTCGCCGCCGCGCGGCTGCTGGAGATCATCTCTCACGGCCCTGAAGGTTTGGCTCGGTTGTTGGCCGATGTGCCGGATACGTTCGTGACGCCCGAAATCCGGGTGGACTGCTCCGACGACACCAAGTTCGCCATCGTCGAAAAGGCGGCACGCTACTTTACCGCTCGATACCAAGTGAACACCATCGATGGCGTGCGCATCCAGTACGATGAAGGATGGGGACTCCTGCGCGCGTCGAACACCCAGCCCGTTCTGGTCCTCCGATTCGAAGCAACCAACCAAGATGCCCTGGAGCGCTACCGCGGAGAAGTCATGAACTGGCTGCGCGAGCAGGGCGTCGAGGTGTAACACCGTGGTAAGGCGCGGCCGTGCCATAGCCCTGACGGTGGCCTCGGTAGTGGCCTTCTTGTTCGTGGGCCGGCGGCTTAGCGTGATCCTCAGTGACTACTGGTTCGGCAACCTGGTTTCCCCGGAAGCCGGCACCTTCCTCCTGCAGTTCCATCTACTGCGAGCCATCCTCGACGGAGCCGGTGTCCTCGTGGCTGGCACCTGGTTCATCGGCAACCTGTTCGTCGTCTACCGGGCATTGGGATCGGTTCAAGTGCCCCGGTTCCTGGCCAACATCGAATTCAGCGAGACCCTCACACCCAACGTTCTCCTCGGCATCGCGGTCGCTCTGGGCGGCCTGTTCGGCCTCCTGGTCGGGCTCGGCGCGTCCGAATGGTGGCCCGATCTGGCGCTGGCCTGGCAGGGAGTCGTATTCGGGGTCACCGATCCTCTGCTGGGGAACGACCTGGGACTGTACGTGGCCCAACTCCCCTGGTGGCGCACGCTGCGCGGATTCTGTCTGTTCCTTGCCGTCGCCGGACTTCTTCTAGTGCTGGTGCTGTACGCCACGATCGGCTCGGTGCGCCTGGTAGAGGGCCGACCGGCCATTTCCAACCATGCCCGGGCGCACCTCGGGGCCTTGCTGGCTGCGTTGGCTCTATGCCTGGCCTGGGGCTATGTGCTGTTGCCGTTGGAGATCGTGGCAGGTTTGCGAGGGCCCGCGACCGAAGGTTCATGGGCCATCCGGACCACGGCGATGCACGTTCTGACGGGGACCGCCCTCACCGCGGCCGCCCTGTCGTTGATCTGGGCCATCCGGCCCAGGCACACCCTCATTCTGGCAACGTGGATCGTGCTGCCGGTAGCGTCGTTCATAGTACAGGTGGTGCTTCCGGGTATGACGGCCGGCGATAGCCAGGTGTTCCGGTCTGAGGTGCGCCAGTCGTTGGAGCGCATGGCGTTTGCCCTGGAGCCGCTGGAAACTCAGCCCATGTCGTTCCCGGATGGTGTGCCCGACAGCAGGCCGCTGATCGAGCCCTGGTCGCGACCAATGATTAGCCGGTTGATCGAGGTGGATTCCGCCCACCTGCTGGGGACCGCTCAGGGCACTCTCACGACCCACGGGGTGGCCCGGGCCGTGTGGCTGTCG
>JBDHMR010000051.1:0-7650 GCA_039656035.1 Gemmatimonadota bacterium | reverse complement strand
CAAGAACGTCGACCTCCTGGAACGGCACCTTCAACAACCGGACGAGACAGCACGAGCGAGCGGCTGGTTCCTTCTGGTCGTCCTGGGAGCGGTCGTGGGGATGGGGGTAGCGGCCATCTTCATCGCCGTGTGGGTGATTCGCTGGTTGCTGGGGCTCTTCTGAAGAAACTGGAAACATGCCCGACGTACAAACTCGCCGCCCGGCGTTCACGCCGGATGAAGTCATCGCGCTGGCCGCCGAGCGTTATGGGCTTACCGTCAGCGCCACCGCCCTGCCGAGTTACATGGATCAGAACTTCCGGCTGAGGGAGGCGGGGGACGGTGGGCGCCAGTTTGTGTTCAAGATTTCCAACGGAACGGAGTGCAGCGACTTGCTGCGCGCCGAGAGTGCGGCGCTGGCGCGGTTGAACTCGGCCAGCCCACCGATCGGATGCCCCCGGGTCATTGCTACAACTAGCGGAGAAGAGTTGTGGACGGTCGAGGCGGGTGGGGACAACCACCTGGTTCGCCTGCTCAGCTACTTGCCAGGACGACTGCTGGCGGATGTGCCGTCGCATTCGCCGGCGTTGCTGTCTAGCATCGGCCGGTTCCTTGGGCGGCTCGACCGGTCGCTCGAAGGATTCGACCACGCGGGCACCAACCGAACCCTGGAGTGGGACCTACGGCACGCGGCCGACACCGTAGCCACGCGCATCGATGCCATCGATCCTGGTGAGCCCCGTCGATTGGTGGACAACGCCATGCGACACTTCGCCGAAGTCGCGGAGCCGGCCTTCGACGCCCTGCGGCACAGCGTAATCCACGGTGACGGCAACGACTACAACCTCATCGTCGGTGGTGATCCTGCGCCCGCGCCCGGCATCGTAGGCATCATCGATTTTGGTGACCTGGTACGGAGCGCTACGGTGATCGAGGTAGCTGTTGGCGCCACCTACGCCCTGATGGGCAAGGCTGATCCCCTCGCGGCCATGGCGCAGGTGGTGGCGGGGTATCATGCGGAATACCCCCTGACCGACAAGGAAATAGAGGTCTTGTTCGCGTTGATTCGCGGGCGACTGTCGGTGAGCGTCACCATGGCGGCCTGGCAGGCACAGCAAGGCCGCACCGAGGCCTACCTGTCGGTCAGCCAGGAACCGGCGTGGGAGGCCCTGCGGCAGCTAGCTACCAGCGATCCCGACTTGGTCCACTACCGGTTGCGCGCCACGTGCGGCCTGGTGCCCTGCCCCACCAGCGTGGCGATTACTGAGTGGATGGGTTCGCCGGACCGTGAATTCGCACCCGTGATGGGACCCGGTGTAGCTGTGAATCGACGCGTCGTGCTCGACCTCGGACCGGCAAGCGAAGACATCGAACGACTGGACACGCTGAACGATGTCGCGATCTGGAGCAGAAAAATCGCCGACAAGATCAGCGAGGCCGGTGCCGACATAGCCGTTGGTCGTTACGACGAGCCACGGCTGTGCTACACCGGTGAACAATTCGCCGGCGAAGATACCGGCGGGTGGCGAACGGTACACATGGGGCTAGACCTGTTCGCCCCGGCAGGCACCCCGGTCCACGCTCCACTAGCGGGCCGAGTCCACAGCGTCGAGAACAACGACCTCGGCCTGGACTACGGCCCGACGATCATCCTGGAGCACGAGCCCGAGCCGGGAATCCACTACTACACCCTGTTCGGCCACCTGAGCGAGGCGTCACTTGAAATCGATGCGGGAACTCCCGTCGAGGCCGGAGCGCGTATCGGCTGGCTGGGCGAGCCGACGGAGAACGGTGGCTGGCCACCGCACCTGCACTTCCAGATCATCACCGACCTGGTAGGACACAGCGGGAACTTTCCGGGCGTGACCGCGCCGTCACAACGAGCCCTGTGGCGCAGCCTGAGCCCGGACCCCGGTCCGATGCTGGGAGTTTCCGGAGCGAGCGGCCCGGCGCTCCACTCTTCCAAGGCGGACGTCTTGGCCTCGCGCCAGCGCCACATGGGACCATCCCTGGCGCTGGCATACGACGCTCCTCTGGAGATCGTCCGAGGTTGGCGACAGTTCCTCTATAATGAACAAGGGCTGGTCTATCTCGATTGCGTCAACAACGTGTGCCACGTGGGTCACTGCCACCCGAAGGTCGTGGCTGCAGCCTCCCGGCAGGCGGCGGTCCTCAACACCAACACCCGCTATCTGCACCCAAACCTGGCGAATTATGCCAAGCGGCTCACTGCTCTTTTTCCCGACCGGTTGTCTGTTTGCTACCTGGTCAATTCAGGAAGCGAGGCCAACGAGCTGGCGCTTCGTTTGGCGCGGACACATACCGGCGCAAGGGATGTCATCGTGCTCGATCATGCCTACCACGGCAACACGGGGGCGTTGGTCGACCTGAGTCCATACAAGCACAACGGGCCCGGCGGAGCGGGTCCGGCGGACTGGGTTCACGTGGTGCCGCTACCGGATCCATACCGCGCTCCTCACCGCGGTCCAAGGGCTGGTGGCGCGTATGCCGACGAGGTGGCGCGAACCATTGAGCAGACGGTGGACGGTGGAGGGCAGATTGCGGCGTTCCTCGTCGAATCGGCCTCCGGGTGTGGTGGGCAAGTTCTCCTGGCCGATGGTTACCTGAAACCGGCGTTCGAACACGTGCGCCAAGCGGGGGGTGTATGCATCGCCGACGAGGTCCAGGTGGGGTTCGGACGCGCCGGGACTCACATGTGGATGTTCGAAACCCAGGGAGTGGTGCCAGACATCGTGACGCTCGGGAAGCCGATCGGCAACGGCCACCCGCTGGGCGCAGTCATCACCACGCAGGAGATCGCGGCATCGTTCGACAGCGGAATGGAATACTTCAACACCTTCGGCGGCAACCCGGTCTCGTGCGCCGTTGGACTCGCAGTGTTGGACGTCATCGAGGATGAGGGGCTACGAGACAACGCGGCGACGGTTGGCAAGTACTTCGTCGATCGACTTCGTGGCTTGGCCGATCGTCATTCATGGATTGGAGACGTACGAGGACGGGGATTGTTCATCGGCGTGGAGCTGGTTCGCGATCGTGACACGCTGGAGCCGGCGGACCGTGAAGCCGCCTACGTCATCGAACGGATGAAGGAAGATTTCATTCTACTCAGTATCGATGGTCCATTCCGCAACGTCCTCAAGATCAAGCCCCCGCTGGTGTTCACCGCTGGCGACGCCGACCGGGTGGTGACCACCCTCGACCGCATCCTGTCAGAGGTCGAACGAGAGACTCCCTGAAGCCCAGTGCTCACCTTGCTCGACGTGGCTACGGGCCGTACGGTTATAGTGCAGCAGGTGATCAACCTCCTCGATCGCGCACCCTGATCCGGCACTAACAGTACCTCGACCCGAGGTCCCCATGACGCACATCAACCCTGTGACTCGCAGATCCTT
The DNA here is from genome assembly GCA_039656035.1 of Gemmatimonadota bacterium. Lineage (GTDB taxonomy): Bacteria > Gemmatimonadota > Gemmatimonadetes > Gemmatimonadales > GWC2-71-9 > N074bin45. The sequence continues at coordinate 4,258 of JBDHMR010000051.1, read as the reverse complement.
CGGATGGGTGATCATGCTGGGCGTCAGCCTGTGGACTCCCTCGGCGGCCACAGCCCAGAGCGACACCGAGCGTGCCATGTTGGCCGCCTTTATCGACTCCGTGGACGCGGTCCGGACCGTTACCGCGATCGACAGCTTCGCGACCAAGTGGGACGGCAAGCAACCCAGCGGGATGAACGAGATGCGCCGTGGAGTATTGGACTGGCATCGAGGCCGTCTGGGCGATGACCCGGACTACTACACGGACGCGGTTAAGGAATTCGATCGGGCGACTCAGCGGGCAAGTGACTGGCCGTATCCCTGGTATTTGCTCGCCACGATGAGACTGGAGATGCTGGCCGAGGCCTATCGCGTCCCCGGCGTCACCATGCAGAAGGGGGCCGCCTACCGGCGCTACTACCAAGAGGGGCTCAGCGCGCTGGATCGCTGCCTGGAGCTGGACCCAGCGTTCCCGCCCTCCACCGAGTACGTCTCCGCCAACCAGGAGTGGCTCGAGTGGCTTCGTACTGAGGACGTGGCCGAGGCACTCAAGGTGTCGTGGGAACAGGACGTCCAGTTCCTCCTGGCGGAAGGTCCGCCGGCTCCGAAATGGGTGCCACCGGCTGCCCTAGCGTTCACGCCTGGGGAGCCCTCGCCGGCCAGCCTGGCTCTCGATGCTTTCCGTGACTCGCTGATGCGCCTGGCATCGCCGGAAGCCGTGCGGGAGGTAGCAGACCGGTGGGACCCAGCCATCAATTTTTTCGATCCGGAGTGGGGAGCACTTCGGATGGGGTTCATCGAGCTTCGGGTCGCCGAGTTGACCGAAGATTCTCTGTCTTATCGCCACGCCCTCGAGAGTTTCGGACGGGCAAACGCCCTGGCCCCGACGGAACCATACGTGTGGTACGGCGCCGGACTCAGCCAGCTCGGCCTCCGTTGGCTCGCCACGCGCGACCCGTCGACCGTCGAGCCCAACGCGGGGTACAAGGCCTACTACGAACCGGCTATGGAAGCCGTCTCCCGAAGCCTGGAACTGAACCCCGGATTCTCCCCATCGCTGGAACTGGTCGTGGCGATGGCTCTAGCGGAGGGCGATCGGGTACAACCGAGCTGGGTGCTGCAGGCAGTTGAACGCAGCGGTACCGTCAACCCGTCCCTGGTACCTCAGGCGCACCTCATCATCGGCAGACATCACCGGAATGCCGGTGACGCCATGGCCGGACTCACTGAGTTCGAGGAGTTCATCCGCGCTGGTGGCGACACCGGGGTCGCGGCACTGGAGCTGGCACGCACACTGGCGGACCTGGAGTACATCGAACCCGCCCGTCAGGCGTATCTGGCCGGCCTGGACCGGCTGAGTCAGTCAGCTCGCCTGGTCTACCGCAGGGACATCACCTGGGTGGCTGAGTACAGCGAGCTGGCGAATTTCGACCGGCAGCATCCTGACTCACTGGCGAGCTGGATTCGGTGGTTCTGGGCCAAGCGCGACGCCACCAGCGTCCGAGCCGAGGGGGACCGCCTGCGCGAGCATCTCCGAAGATGGTCGTTCGTCAACCAGAACTATCGGGTGACCGCCCCACAGGCCAGAGCGCACATCAACCCGCCGCTGATGCTGGCGTTTCAGTCGTGCACCGAGGGTATCGATCGCATGACCCTCGACGATATCGGGGGTGACACGCCCACCCGACCCAACGACCTGCGAGGCTGGGAACCCATCTACGACCACCGTGCCGCCGTGTACATGCGCCACGGCGCTCCGGCAGAATTGGTCTGGAAGATCCTCAGTGGGGCAGACACTCTGGTGAGGTCGACCGAGACGGGAGCGTCGCTGGATCCTGGGGTGTTCACCCAACGAGATTCCCGGCTGGCTCGGTTGGCGCCGCTCGAAGCGGCGGGCTCGCTCAACTTCGAGGACCCCAGCGGGCCTGGCGCCGGCGGATGGCGGGAAACGTGGCTCTACGTGTTCGACGGAGGCCCACGCATGGTGAACTTCCAGGACTCGAGAGCACTCGGCCCAGGACCCACCACCATGGTGGCGGTCATCCCACTCACAGTGAGCTACTTGGACGCCCTCACCGTATTCGGCGCGTCATTGGGCAAGGACCTCTACCGCACGCGCCACGACATGCAACTCCGGACCGAAGGATTCCAGCGCGCCTCCGTTTCCAGCCGCTGTTCCATGGCCGGTCAGCGGATCCAACAACGGGCCGCAGTGGATTTCGAGGTCGCGGCGGAAACCGATTCGTACACACTACTGTTTCCCGCAAACCTGTTCCCCGCTGTGCAGGTGTTTGGCATGCCGCCGGCGCCGGGCGCCCGCGCCGGAACAATACTGGTGGCCTTTGCCGCGCCGATCAAAAACTTGACGCTTCCCCCCTCGCCGGATGGTGGGACACTTACGGTACCACTGCGACTACGCATCTCCGCAATAGATGCACAGACGCGCCAGACGGTGCTGCGCGACACCATCCAGATGTTCGAGGTGGATCCGTCGGCGAGCTCCAATGGCCACTTGTCGGGGCTCATCGAGGTTCCCGTTCCAGCAGGGCACTACGACGTACGGGTAGCGGTGCAACAGGCCGATTCCGCGGTGGGCAACGTGGTCGAGATCAGTCAACCGGTGGACGTGTGGACCCATGGCTCGGGAATACAGCTGAGTGACCTGGTGACCGGCGGAGGTATTAACGACGTGCCGTGGTCGTTCGGCAGCGAACCTGTTCCGGTCAATCCGCTGGAGGCGTTCGACCGCTCAGCCACAGTCGAGGTATTCTACGTTCAGAGCGGACTGCGGCCCGGAGCCGTCTACCACACGACCATTACGCTACAGCTCGCGGAGGCCGACGACCCACTGCTGTCCATCAGCTTCGAGGAAGTCACTGGTCAGGGGATCGAAGCCAAACGGCGGGGGTTGGCGCTGGGAGACATCGACCCCGGGATTTATCAGCTGACGCTGTCGATCCGCGAAGAAGGCTCTCCGGTGGCCGTGCGACAGACTAGGCTCATCCAGGTAGCCGAATGACCCCCATGAAACACCTTTTCACGAGGTAGCACACGTGACCGACAACAGTCCCAACAGAATCTCACCGACCACCGACGGACCCTTCCATGTTCAGGGCGACATCCGAGTCGTCGCCGATCAAGGTGATACGGTATTCGAAGGCGCCGAGACGTGGCTGTGCCGTTGTGGGCATTCGGCCAACAAGCCGTTTTGCGACGGGAGCCACGAGCGCCTCGGTTTTGCCGATCCGGGCACGCTCACCAAGACGCCCCGTCCAGCAGAGGAATCCACGAACGGACGCCTAAGCATTACCCTTCGCCCGAACGGACCGCTCAGAATGGCGGGCCCCTATGTCCTCACCGCGCCTGACGGCACCACCTGCGACGTGGCCGACAAGGGATCCCTGTGCCGCTGCGGATTGTCGCAAACCAAGCCGATGTGCGACGGGGCCCACAAACAGAGTGATTTCGTGGGGTAAGGGGACAGCTGGCGGCTATCAGCTGTCAGCTATCGGCTGTCGAGTCCACTTCACTCGCGCTGCCATACATTGTTGGTACGGTCAACGTCGGGCAGGCTCTGGCCGGCTCCGATCTCTACCCTCAATACAGTCCCATCAGTATCAACCACGGTGGTCGCAGTGCGCGACCCTGCCAGCCAGACATCCACCGGGATGGTGGCGTCCACCGTGCTGCCGTCCTCCAGGGTCAACGTCAGGTAGACCGGCATGGGGAGATTGCCAACGTCGTGCACGGTTACGCGAACCCCTCCTGCCACATCGTCGACTGATTCTATCGCCTGGTCCAGCGACCAGGTCGTGTAGTACCAACTGTACCAGAACCAGTCCAGGTTTTCTCCCGCGGCCTGGTCCATCATGCGGAAGAAGTCCCAGGGTTTGGGGTGCTTGAACCGCCAGGTCTGGATGTACCGTTGCCAGGCCTCATCGAACACCGTCTCACCCAACATGCGACGGAGCGCTACGAGCGTAGTGGCCGGCTTGGAGTAGGAGGCCGGCCCGCGGGCTCCCTGATAGTGGAAATCCGTCCACCGCATCATCTCGCCTTCCCGACCGGAGCGGGCAACGTTGACATAGCTTCTGCGGTCGGGGTCGTCATGATCGAAGCCGGGGTAGAACTCCTTGCGAGCCTGGTTTTCGTTGAACGAGGTAGACCCCTCCTCCATCCAGGCGTAGCGTTTTTCGTCCACGCCAACCAGCATCGGCAGCCACATGTGGGCTTCTTCGTGGGCCGTCACGTAGTAGAGAGCGCTGTCGCCTCGTGTGTT
>JBDHMR010000050.1:0-7805 GCA_039656035.1 Gemmatimonadota bacterium | reverse complement strand
TCGAACTTCTCCCGCCAGCGGGCGGCCTGTTCGAACGTGTGGGCCGCGGATGCTGCTGACATGGCCTCCACCACCTGGTCGATCGGCTCTATGGTACGTCCCTCCAGGAAAGCGCACGCCGTGTCGATCCGCCGGCAGTATTCCACTTCAGTAACAAGGCCGGCGCAAGGTCCGGTACAAGAACCAAATTCGTGGCGCATGCACGCTGCCTGGCGGGTGGGAGCGAACAAGTCCCCCTGTTCGGCAAACACGATCGGCATCGAGGCGGCGCAGTCGCGCAAACCCACAAGGTCGTTCAGGGTCTTCAGCGCTTCGGCCACGCGGCCAGGACTGTAGAATGGGCCGTAGCCGACGGAGTCCTTGTCGGTTATTGCCCCGCCGTGATACACCTTGGGAGCCGGCCCGTCGAGCACCTTTATGAACGTGGCGCGCCGGACTCGATTCAGATGGATGTTGAACACCGGACGAAAGCGCTGGATGTGCCGCAGCTCGGTCAGGTAGGCGGCGAATTCGCTATGCACGTATTGCCACTCGATGTCTTTGGTCGCGTGGAGAATGCGAGCGGACTTGTCCTCTGGATAGGGAGCTCTGAAGTAACTCAGGAGGCGCGTCCTGAGCTTCTTGGCCTTGCCGACGTAGATCACCCTTCCGCTAGGGTCGAGCATGCGGTAGACCCCCGGACGGTTCTCGGCCAGCTTGCCAACCCGGTGCCTGAGGCCATCGAGATCGCCGACCGGTAGGGCCAAAGCCATCATCCGGCTCATGAGGGGCTGTTCAATGTTGGCACGTGTAGCAGAAGACGGTACTCCGGGCGTCGATGGTGTGGGTTTCGACGAGTGGCGTGCCGCAGTTCCGGCAAGGTTCTCCCACCCGTCCGTACACGAACAACTGCGTCTGGAACCCACCTGGCCTGCCGCTCGCTGTTCGATAGTCTCGAATGGTGGTGCCCTCCGCCTCAATCGCTGCTCTGAGGATGTTCTGGATGGCCGTCAGCAGCCGCTTGTGGTCGGACACGGTGAGCTGGTCGGCCGGTTTGGATGGGTCTATGCCCGACACGAACAGCGCCTCATTGGCGTAAATGTTCCCCACGCCAGCAATACGGTGCTGGTCCATGATCACTTTCTTGATGGCCTGCCGACTTCGCTGGAGCACTGCGCCGAACGCCTCGGCCGTCAACGCCGGGTCGAGCGGTTCCGGGCCGATCCGTGCGGAGAACAATTTCCACTCGTCTGGCCGGAGGAGGTAGATCCGCCCCAGGCGTCGGACGTCCCTGTAAGTCAGCCGCCGGCCATCGTCCAGCGTCATCGTCAACACCGGATAGTCTGACAGCACCACCGTCGTAGCGGCGTCGGTAACGTGAAAGGATCCCGTCATTCCCGGCTGAACCACCATCATGTACTCGCCGAGGTCGAACACCGCGTTCTTGGCGCGCCGGTACACGTCCTGAATCTCCGCCTGCCGCAGCCCCCGAAGGAACGCCGAGCGCGAGCGGTTCTTCACCACGTCTTCCCGTATCAACCGGCTGCGAGCAATGGTCCTGCCACGAACCTGACGTCGCAGCGCCCGAACCATGGTTTCTACTTCAGGAAGTTCGGGCATGGTCGAGCGCGGAATGCGGTGTGCGGTGTGCGGAGGTGAGGCCGTTGGTCACTGCCCTCGCTGCTCCCGCCGCCCTCGCTGCCCCCGCTGTCATCGCTGCCTCCCCGCCTCCCTCAATCCGATGTCTCGGCGGAACACTTTGCCTTCGAATTCGATACTGTCTGCGGCTTCCCTGCTCGGGCGTTGAGCTTCCGGGAACGTTTCCGCCACGGCGGTTACCGTGAGGACTCGACCGCCGCTGACGCGCAGCACGCCGTCTTCGTCCTGGCGGGTACCGGCGTGGAACACAGTGACGTCGGTGGGTAGGTTTTCGGGAATGGTGATGGCCGCTCCTTTTTCCGGTGCGGCGGGGTAGCCTTTGGCCGCCAGCACGGTGGTGACCGAGGCGCCATCGGTCGTGGCGATGCTGGTTGGCGGTCCCCCGTTGGCAATACTCTGTAGACAATCCACGAGGCCCCCGGTGACCAGCGGCAGGACGACCTGTGCCTCCGGGTCGCCCAAGCGGCAGTTGAACTCTACTACCGAAGGGGCACCGGTGGAGTCGATCATCAGGCCGGCGTAGAGTACGCCGGTATAGGGTGCGTCCTCTCGCGCCATGGCTTGGAGCGTCGGCCGCAATATGTCTTGATGAATGCGGGCGATGAGGTTGTCGTTGATCAACGAAACGGGGCTGTACGCTCCCATGCCACCGGTGTTGGGTCCCACGTCGCCCTCGCCGAGACGCTTGTGGTCTTGTGATATGGGAAGGAGTTGGCACTCCTTTCCGTCGGTGAGCGCCAGGATGGAGCACTCCTCGCCCTCGAGAAACTCTTCGACGATCACCACTCTGCCGGCGGCGCCAAAACGGTCGTCCACCATCATGTCGCGGACGGCGGCCTCAGCTTCGGCGCGGGTGGCACACACCACGGCACCCTTGCCGGCGGCCAGGCCCGACGCCTTCACCACCAACGGCTCAGCGTGAGCCGCAACGTAGGCCAGGGCCTCTTCGGCGCTGTGGAATGTGCCCGATTGGGATGTAGGGACGCCCGCCCGGCTCATGATGTCTTTGGCGAAGGCCTTGGACGCTTCGATCCGTGCGCCTGCCTCGGTGGGCCCGAACACCGGATGACCCGATGCCGTGAGCCGGTCGGCCAGGCCGGCGGCCAACGGCGCCTCCGGTCCGACGACCGTGAGGTCGATTTCGTATTGGCCCGCCGCGCGGACCAGACCATCGAGGTCGTCCGCGGCGATGGGTAGATTGGTGGCGAGTTGTGCTGTGCCGGGATTGCCGGGGGCGCAGAAGATTTCGCTCGACGGGTCGTCGCGGCGGAAGGCCCAGGCGAGAGCGTGCTCCCGGCCTCCGCCGCCGACGACCAGGAGCCTCACTCCGATCGGCCTTTCCGAAAGGCCTCTCCCACCTTCTCGGCCGCTTTCTTGGCAGCGTCGACCACCTGAGACACGGTCTCCTTGGCTTCCTGGGCGTAGAAGCCGCTCGCTGCGCCGATGTCGTCCTTGAGCGGCCGCTCGTGAGCCTCTTTGCCGCGCCTGGTGTATTCGCCGCGCAGGATACGCTCGTAGTCGCCCGAGGCGATCCACTGCTGCAGCTCGGCTGCCCGTACCGTGTGCAGCGGATGGGTGAGTCCGAGGGTGTTGACGATCTTGTAGATGACGTCGAGCCCCTCGTTGGTGTTGAGGTACTCGTTGGCCTGGACCATGAAGTCGTCGAGGTCGAGTTCGTGGGCCAGGCTCCCCTCACGCATGCCGCCCGCCATCTTCATCAGCAGCCGCATCGAGGAATCGATGTCCTGGCTGCCAAGGAGGCCGGCGCGGTCGGCCGACAGCTCCGCCTTGCGCGACCACTCCAGGATCGCCAGCCGGATGGGCAGGAGCGCGATCCCCGCAAGAATGGGAAGCGCCGCGAAACTGATCGATAGAAGGATCGCGGCGATGGTTCGGTAGAACGCGTGGCCACTCACCACGTGCCCCATTTCGTGGGCCAGCAACACGCGCAGTTCGTCTTCGGACAGCAATTCCAGCGCGGCGGTGTGTATCACGATGAACGGATCGTCCACGCCGTAGGCGCCGGCGTTGAATAGCGGTGTCTGCGACACGTACAACTCGGGCACTGTCGGCCAGTTGAACGTGGCGGCGACTTCCACGTGAAGGGCGTGCAGGGTTTGGTACTGGGTGGGGCCGGTCTTGATGGCATTACCCTGGAACAGCAGACGGATGCCCCGCTCGCCGCCGAGCATGGCGACCAGTTTGCGGACGACTTGATCGAACCCGGGGATGGCGCGCAGCGCCTGTAGCGCGGCCCGGTCGGCTGGATGCTCCCACGAGACGGCGTCGATCTCCGGAAAAGAGACCCGCTCGCGTGGGGCAGGAGGACTTGCAGTCATGTCGGACTCACTGATAGAGGATGCAGGCCCGTACGATGAGGGCCTGCGCTAGTTTCAGAGTGAGACCTCCGCAGGCTGGCCGGCCAACGCCAGCGCGTGGTCGATATCGGCGATGAGGTCATTTACGTCTTCGATACCACAGCTCAATCGAACCAGGCTGTCGGTCAACCCCATCTCCTCGCGCAGGGGTTGCGGTACTGACGCGTGGGTCATGGAGGCCGGGTGGTTGACCAGGCTCTCGACCCCGCCCAGTGATTCGGCCAGGCTGAAGATCTTGGTGCCTTCCACGAACCGTCGAGCGCGTTCGGGGTCTTCGAGGTCGAAAGAGATCATGCCGCCAAACCCTGTCATTTGCCGGCAGGCCAATTCGTGTTGTGGGTGGGACGGCAGGCCCGGATAGTAGATCTTGGGAACATCGTCCCGGTCGGCCAGCCATGCTGCAATGGCCCGACCGTTCTGGTCGTGTTGCTGCATGCGGAGCGGCAGTGTCTTGGCGCCGCGCAGTGCCAACCAGCAGTCCATCGGGCCTGGGATCGCCCCGCCCGCCATCTGGATGAACCCGAGTTTCTCCGCCAGATCGTCCCGGTGGCAGACCAGCATGCCCCCAACCATGTCGCTGTGGCCGTTCAGGTACTTGGTGGTGCTGTGAAGGACGATGTCGGCACCATAGCTCAGCGGCTGCTGGAAAATCGGGGTGGCAAAGGTGTTGTCCACCACCAGCAGGAGGCCGTGGGCCTGCGTCAGGTCACCCATGGCCTGGAGATCGGTGAGGCGCATCATTGGATTGGTCGGCGTTTCGGAGAAAACCAACCGGGTGGTAGGCCGCAGGGCTGCTGCCACCGTCTCGACGTTTCGAGCATCGACGAAAGTGAACTCGACTCCCAGCGGTGCGTATAACTCCCGCATCATGCGAGCGCTGCCGCCGTAGATGTTGGTCTCGGAGATAACGTGATCGCCCGTCTTCAACAGCTTGAGGACGGCGTCGAGCGCCGCCAGCCCGGAGCCGTAGGCGAAGCCGTACGTGGCGCCTTCCAGGCTGGCCACGTTGCGTTCGTACGCCTCGCGGGTGGGGTTGGCGCTCCTGGCGTAGTCGTAGCCCTTGTGGCGTCCCAGACCCTCCATGACGTAGGTCGAAGTCTGGTATATCGGCGGCATTACGGCCCCGGCCTTGGGATCGGGTTCCTGGCCGGCGTGGACAGCGCGAGTGGCTACTGCGTATTGGTGATCGTCGGGGAGTATTCGGGTCATGGCTCGTTGGGTTGTGTTTGTGGGAAGCTAATGAACTGCAAGAGCTTGCGGCAACCCGGCGGTTGAAGAAACGCGCCCCTCTCTGTTACGTTTGGTGGATGGGTCGCTCCAGGTACCGGCCCGGTAGAGTAGGCACTTTCCAGCCACCATGGCGCTCCGGCAGGGGCGCGTCGAGGGGTTATGAACCACGGTCTCATTGTCAGTGTCTCGGGGATGCGTGGCATCGTCGGCACCGATCTCACCCCCGAGCTGGTCACCAGGCACTCGGCTGCCTTGGGCGCCTGGGCCCGCGCCGCCGGGAACCCCACGGTGGTGCTCGGGCGCGACGCCAGGACCAGCGGGGCCATGTTCGCCATGGCGGCCAAGGCCGGACTGCTCTCGGCCGGCGTCGATGTGATCGACTTGGGGATCGTCCCTACGCCGACGGTGCAGTTGGCGGTCGAGCACCACCACGCGGGCGCGGGCCTCATCCTGACGGCGAGCCACAACCCCATCGAGTGGAACGCGCTCAAGCTGGTAGGCCCCGACGGGATATTCCTCGATGCCGAGGATGGGGCGGCCGTCCGGGATATTGCCGAGCGGGGGCCAGAGCGCGCCGATTGGTCCGGCATCGGTAGTGTGCGGGAGGATACCGAGGCGGTTTCCCGCCACATCGATCAGGTTCTGGCGCTGCCCCAGATCGATGTGGAGCTAATCAGGTCGCGGCGGTTCCGGGTGGCTCTCGATTGCGTGCGCGGTGCCGGCGGCACCATCATGCCGGCCCTCCTCGAACGGCTTGGATGCCAGGTGTCGGCCATCAATTTGGAGACCGACGGCCGGTTTCCCAGGCCCCCGGAGCCGGTGCCGGAGAACCTGGAGGAGCTTGGCAGGTTGGTCAGAGAAAGCGGCGCCCAGATTGGAATTGCTGTCGACCCCGACGTAGATCGGCTGGCGCTGGTGGACGAGAAGGGCTGGGCTATAGGAGAGGACTACACTCTGGCCTTTGCCGTGCAAGCTGTACTCGGCCGGAACGGGAAGGGAGGGGCGACGGATAGCCAGGCTCCCGTGGTGGTGGCCAATTTGTCCACCAGCCTGGTCGTCGAGAACGCGGCGACCTCAGCCGGGGCCGTATTTGAGAGAGCCCCGGTGGGCGAGGCCAACGTGGCACAGTTCATCCAACGACTGGATGCGGTGATTGGTGGAGAAGGCAACGGTGGGGTGATGTTCCCTCAGGTCCACATCGGCCGTGACGCTCCTGTGGGCCTGGCTCTAATCTTGCATCTGCTTGCTACTACAGGGTTTACGGTGTCTGGCTTGGTGGAAGCTGCTCCTCGCTTCAGCATCGTAAAGGCCAAGGTGCCGGGCCGCGAAGATCTGGCTCCCGTCTACCAGCAATTGCAGGATCGTTTCGTGGATGCAACGGTTGATTCAAGAGATGGGCTGCGCTTGGCGTGGCCCGGGCGATGGGTACATTTGAGGCCGTCGGGCACCGAACCCGTGGTCCGCATAATCGCTGAAGCCGCCACTGTGGAAGACGCCGAAGCGCTGATAAGTGAATGTAGAGATATTCTAGACGCCTGAGGAAATGAGACTGCCATGTGTGGTATCGTAGGATATGTGGGTTCTCGGCCCGCGGCTGAGTTGATCATCAGGGGCCTCCGTCGGTTGGAGTACCGGGGATACGATTCCGCTGGCCTGGCCGTCCTGAACGGAGGCGGGCTGTCTGTCACCAAGGCGGCCGGCAAACTGGCCAGTCTGGAAAAGGAACTGGGCGCTGAACTGCCCCACGGGACGATTGGCTTGGGCCACACCCGCTGGGCCACGCATGGCGCTCCCACGACGCCCAACGCCCATCCTCATACCGACGAGACCGGCCGGATCGCGGTCATCCACAACGGCATCATCGAGAACGCCGGCGCCATCCGCACTGCCCTGGAGCAGCGTAACCACACCTTCGAGTCCGAAACCGATACGGAGGTGTTGGCGCACCTCATCGGGGAACTCTACGAGGACAACCTCGAGAACGCGGTCGCAGCTGCCCTGCGCGAGGTGGAGGGGGCCTACGGCATAGCGGTCATCTCGGCGGACGAGCCGGACTGCCTGGTGGCGGCTCGCAAGGGGTCGCCCCTGATAGTCGGCGTGGGCGACGGTGAGTGGTTCGTGGCGTCTGACGCCTCCGCGCTGCTCGAGCACACTCGATCCGTCGTGTATCTGGACGACGGTGAGATGGTCATTCTTTCTCGCGAGGGCTACCGTGTTCGGGATCTCGACGTCACCGAGATCACCAAGGAAATCAGCCAAATAGAGTGGGACCTGGCCACCATCGAACGCGGCGGGTTCGAGCACTTCATGTTGAAAGAAATCTTCGATCAACCGACGAGTCTGAGCAATACGCTCAGCGGCCACCTGTTGGAGGATGAGGGGACCGCACGTCTCAGGGGGCTCAACCTCACGGACGACGAACTGAAGCAGATTGACCGGATCATCATCACCGCTTGTGGCACGTCGTGGCACGCTGGGCTCATCGGCGAGTATATGATCGAGGAATTGGCACGGGTGCCTGTGGAAGTCGAGTATGCTTCTGAGTTTCGCTACCGGAAT
>JBDHMR010000049.1:0-7806 GCA_039656035.1 Gemmatimonadota bacterium | reverse complement strand
GTACAGCACCCTGGTTTCGGGGAACCGATGGCACACGTCGTGAGCGATGGCCTGCATCAGGTGGGTCTTGCCCAGCCCGGTGGCCCCGTAGATGAACAGAGGGTTGTAGATGCGGCCGGGCGCTTCACCCACGGCGTGGGCGGCAGCCGCGGGGAGCTCATTGGACTTGCCGATGACGAAGGTGTCGAACGTGTATCGCTCGTTCAGTGGCTTGGCGCCACTGCTGGCCGATGACTGGAGGGGCACCCCCGCCGTGGCCGGAGGCGCCACGAAAAAGTCCATCTGGGGGCGCTGTTGCTGGTCTTCGTGAACGCGGAACACTACCGACGTCCCGTCGCCCAACACTGGCACTGCCAGCGCCGAGAGGAGGGCGGCGTGTTTGGTCTCGTTCCATTCTACGGCGAATTGGTCGGGGGCTCCGATGATGAGCCTGTTCCCATCGAGGGCGACCGCTTCGGTAGGTTCGAGCCAAGTCCGGATCGCGTGATCAGGGATTTCCTGTCGCGCGTTCTCGAGGATGCGCTTCCATGCTTCTTTGGCGGTCAGCTGCATCGATACCCGAAAAATATCGAGGGGTTCTTCCAAGGGCGGGCGGGATAGTACGGGCCGGATGTGGAAAAGTCAACCTTGACCGTGAGCCGCTCGCTTGGCTAGTTTCCTTGGCTCAACGGAGGCAACGATTTATGAAACCGACGTATCGGCCGCGGAATCGGCGGCGAGTAAATAAGCACGGATTTCGGGCACGCATGGCGACTCGCTGGGGAAGGGCTATTCTGTCCCGGCGCCGCAAGAAGGGCCGGCGGAAGTTGACTGTGTCGATTCCCTCCAAGCACGGAGGGTACTGACGCCGAGGCTGCGGCTCGATGGCACCCGGCGGCTCCGGCGGACATCCGATATTCGTCGGGTACTCCGCTCCGGGAAGCGCCGCCGGAGCGCGCATCTCGAGCTGATCTGGACCGACAGTACCACGGGCCTCGCCCGGATGGGGCTTATTGTTCCCAAGTTCCGTCACTCGGCGGTGGCCCGTAATCGTTTGCGGCGCAGGCTCAAGGAAATCTGGCGCGTCGATGTGCAGCAAGACCAGGGATCCTGTGACCTGTTGATTCGGGCCCGGCCCGAAGCATACCAAGCACCGTTCGTGACTCTGAAGGAAGAACTGCTTCACTGGCGCGACGCTGTGCGAACAGCTGAATGACCATGCGCTCTTTCCTGCCGATCCCCCGAACCATCCTGATCGGTTTCATACGTGGCTACCAGTTACTCATTTCGCCGGTGCTTCCTCCAAGTTGCCGTTTCTACCCATCATGCTCCGAATATGCCCGGCAAGCCGTGTCCAAGCACGGGGCCGGTAGGGGGAGCTGGCTCAGCTTTCGGCGCCTCATACGGTGCCATCCCTTCCACCCCGGCGGGCATGATCCCGTTCCCTGATGGGCTGAAGTAACCTCATGGATCGTCGTTTTCTCCTGGCGATGGCCCTGATCATGGTCATCCTTTTCGGGCCTGGCCTGTTGTTCAAGCGTCCGGTACCCGAACCGGTGGTGGCGGTCGACAGTCTCGGTTTCCCGCCGCCCGACCGCGGTATCGATGACGCCAGGGACACAGCCGAGCTTCAGGCGGCACCTGCCATCTCCGATATTTCGCAGGACACCGTCCAATGCGCGCCGGAAGACACGGTAGTGGTGACCTCCGAATTGTACCAGTACGGCTTCAGTACCAGGGGTGGGAGGTTGATCAGTGCCAAGTTGGCCGACTACACCTATACCATCGACAGCCTCAAGGGTCACAACGTCGAGTTGATGCACCCCGAAAGCGATCTGCTGGCCCTGCGGCTCATCGTGGGGCGGGATACCCTTCATCTCGACGACTGGGTGTTCGTGCCTACGGCCGAGCGTGTGACTGTCGACCGGCCAGCCCGACTGGGTTTGAGCGCCACGAGAGGTGGAGTCACGGTGACGCTCGACTACCGGTTCGAGCCGGGAACGTATCAAGTGGGCGTCACCGGGTCGGTAACAGGACTCGGCCCCAACGGAGGCCTCCTTTTGGTCGGCATGGGCCCGGGGCTGGCCAACACCGAGGAAAACCGCAAGGAAAACACGCGGGAGATGGGGTTCGTCACCCGGAACGGCGGGAGTGACCTGACCCGATTCAGCAGTCTCGATCCGGGCGAGACCGTCATCGAGCCGGGCCCGTTCGAATGGGTGGCCGTCAAGTCGAAATATTTCGTTACCGCGGTCCTGGCAGTGGACAGCGGGGCGGCACTTTTGAGCGGGGTCACGGCCTCGGTGCCCGTGACAGCGCCGAAGAACCCCGAGACCGCCGACCTGTGGGCCAGCCAGGCGGTGACAGCCGACGGGGCCTTCCGTTATCGCCTGTATGCCGGCCCGATGGAGTATCCCCGGCTCAAGGGCATCGGCCACGGGTTCGACGACGTCAATCCCTATGGTTGGCCGGGACTCAGGACGATCATCAGGCCGGTGGCGGTAGCCGCCCGTTGGGTGCTGGTCTGGATGCACGAGACGCTGGGCCTCCACTACGGCTGGGTATTGATCCTGTTCGGCATCCTGATCCGCGTGGTGCTGTGGCCGCTCAACCAGAAAGCCATGCGCTCGAGCATCCGCATGCAGGCCGTGCAGCCGCTGATGAAGGAAATACAAACCAAGTACAAGGATCAGCCCGAGAAGCTTCAGAAAGAGACCTTCAAGCTGTACAAGGAACACAACGTCAACCCGCTCGGTGGCTGCTGGCCGATGCTGCTGCCGTTCCCGGTCCTCATTGCGTTGTTCTTCGTGTTCCAGAACACCATCGAGCTGCGCGGTGTCTCCTTCCTGTGGCTTCCCGACCTGGCTCAGGCCGACCCGCTGTATATCATCCCCCTCCTCATGGGCCTTTCGATGTTCGCGGTGAGTAAGGTCGGCCAGATGGGGATGGAACCAAATCCCCAGATGAAGACCATGCTGTACGTCATGCCCGTGATGATGACGGTGCTGTTCGCCAGGTTCGCTTCGGGGCTCAACTTGTACTACACGGTTCAGAATCTGGTAAGCGTGCCGCAGCAATGGATGCTGGCCAAGGAGCGGTTGAAGGCCAATCCGCCCAAAAAGGAAGCAGCCGACGCCCCGGCGCCGGCCGCCGAGAGCCCGGCTCATCAGCCGCGTCCCAAACAGTTGAAGCGAAAGAAGCGGCGCTAGCGGCCAGGCGCCTGAGCCGGGTTCCCTGCCTGGCGGCTGCTATCTTCCCCCCATGCTTTCGGATGTCATCGTGGCCCTGGCGACGCCGCCGGGGCGCTCGGCCTTGGCAGTGGTACGGCTTAGTGGCGACGGCGCCTTTGCGGTAGCCGCCAAGGTGATCGACGACTTCGTGTCCAATCCCCCGCGATCGGCTGTCCTGGGTAGGTTCGCCGAGGCGGACGGCTCCGAAATCGACCGTGGCATCTACCTCACCTACCGCGCCCCCGGGAGCCATACCGGTGAGGACACCGTTGAGTTGATGTGCCACGGAGGACTCATGGCGCCCGCGCGTCTGCTGGCGGCTCTCGAGGCCGCCGGCGCCCGTGCCGCCCACCCGGGTGAGTTCACCAGGCGCGCGGTTCTCAATGGGAAAATGGACCTGATCCAGGCCGAGGCCGTGGGTGACCTGATCGACGCCACGGCCCCGGCGCAGGCCCGGGCGGCCCTGCAACAACTCGACGGGGGGCTGTCGCAGCGGCTGATGAAATTGCGGACCGACCTGATTGGGGTCGTGGCCCTGCTCAGCTACGACATCGATTTCCCCGACGAGGACGAACCCCCGGTGGCGCCCGCCACGGTACGGAAGCAGCTGGACGAGGTCACTCGCCAAATCGATCATCTCTTGAGAACCGCGTCTGCGGGCGAGCGGGTACGGGATGGAGCGGTGGTGGTATTGGCCGGGCGGCCCAACGCCGGGAAGTCGTCCCTGTTCAACGCCCTCCTTGGCTTGGACCGGGCCATCGTAACCGAAGTGCCCGGCACCACGCGCGACGCCATCGAGGCCGCAACCAGTTTCCTGGGGTGGCCCGTCCGATTGGTGGACACTGCCGGCCTTCGCGCCGACCCGGACCGTATCGAACAACTGGGTATCGAAATCAGCCATCGGTACTTGCAGGCGGCCGACATGGTGCTGCTCTGTGTCGAGGCGGACGAAGAGATCAGTGACGAGGAACAGGAACTCCTGTCAACGGCGCTACCCAGAGGTGGCCTTCCGCTGCTGGTTCGTACCAAGATGGACACGACCGAGCATGCGCCCGAAGGTACTCCGGTGTCCGCCGCCACCGGCGTCGGGCTCGACGTCCTGAGTAGGGCCATCGCCGAGCGCGTGTTTGGCGATCGTATTCAACTGGCCGACCTCGAGCCGATGTTGACGCGCGCGCGTCACCGGGTCGCGCTCCAACGTGCTGTGGAGTCACTACACGCTGCCCGGCCGTTTCTGGAGCAACCCGGCGACCCGGTCCTCGCCGCCCACCACGTTCAGCAGGCGACCGGCGCTCTCGACACCCTGGTCGGCGCGGTCGACGTGGAGGATGTGTTGGATCGGATATTCAGTAGTTTCTGTGTTGGGAAGTGAGAGATCGGCTATCAGCTATCAGCCGACCGCCAAGAATAGGAGTTGATTGTGTCGTTGAAATGGAACGCTAGCCTTGCGAAGGCATCCGAACGGGCCAAGGAATCCGAGCGGCCAATTCTCATCCAGTTCGAGGCTCCTGGCTGACTGGGTTGTAAAGCTCTGGATACCGTGACGTATCCCCGACAGGACGTGCAACAGTGTCTCGGTCAATTCGAACTGGTTCGGGTCAGCCTGGCTGACCGGGAGCCTGAGGCACGATCGCTGATCAAGAGATATCGAACCCTCTGGTCACCGGGGTTCGTGCTGCTGGACCACAATGAGACCGAACTACGACGCTTCCTGGGGTTCCAGCAGGGCCCCGACTTCGTGGCGGAATTGCGTGTCGGTCTCGGCAAGGTCCATTTGCTGCACCGCCGGGCTCAGCAGGCCTACACCGAGTGGCGGGCGGTCGCCGATCTCGACCCGCCGGCGCCGGTGTCCGCCGAGGCGCTGTACTGGTCGGGTATAGCCATGTTTCAGCAGGAGAAGAAACCGGTCGACTGGTTGCGGGAGTATTGGTCGGAGTTGGGTGAGCGGTTTCCTGACAGCAGGTGGTGGACGGCTGCTGATGTGTGGGGGAGGGCGTAGGACGTAGGAACCTGGTAGGGGCGACGCATGCGTCGCCCCTACGCCGCCCCGCTTTCATCAAGCCATCAGAATTCCGCGGGCTACTTCGTCGGCTTGGCGGAGTTGTTTGCTGGAGGCCCGGAGGGCATGGGCGATGCCTCGCTCGCTGACCATGGCTGCGGCCATGCGGTAGCCGAGGTAGTAGCCGGCTCGTTCCGGGATGACTCGGCCGCCCACCAGTCGTGATGCGGGGCTCATGCCGCCGGTGAGGTAGCGCAATCTTAGCCCGAGGGCGGCACGGCCCAGGTCGGGCTCGCTGGACCGTCGCAAGAAGGCCTCCAGTTCCCGGAGGCGATGATACTGGCGTCGAGCGTAGCCGAAATACTCGGCCGGATCGAACCCTGGGGCCACGGCTTGGGATGCATGGACGGCCAGCCCTTCGTTGAGTACCAACTCCCCGAGCGCAATTCGGCTGCCCGCCTGCCAAACGTTGTAGTTCCCGCCGCTGTTTTCGATGAGCGTTCTGAGGTCGCTGCGGCTTTCGGGTGAGGTGTACCTAACCGTGTGGGCCAGTTCGTGCGCTACCCACAACGGGATGAGCCGGGGATCGAGCCCCATGCCGAATGTTCCAGGATTGACACGCCCAGTGAAGTGCTCCACGGCAACGAAGGTGACGCCGCGTCCGTGGACCACGAGTTCACCGGCGTTGGCGGCTCCGACCCCGACCATGAGGTAGGTGTCGCCGGGACTGTCGATTCCGAGAATGCCGTCGGCGCGGGCCAAGGTGTTCTCGACCAGCGCCGTCAAATCGACAGTCTCCAACATGGCGATGAGGTCGGTACGATCCGCCGTGATGGTTCGCTGTATTACCTCTTCGCTTTGGGGGCTGTCCGGGTCGAGTACGTAGTTGTGCCAGTAGGCGGTGAGAACCGAACGGTGTGCGTCGAAGTAGCGCTGATATGCGACGCGCCGATCGCCAGCCTTGAGGACTGCGAGAAACTCGGGAACGAGGTTGATCAGCACGCGACACAATACGAGATGTCGGGGTGCGAGGTCAATAGAGAAATCTGATGTCAGCTGCCAGCTGTCAGATGTCAGTCGTCCTTCTTGCGTTTGGCGGAAAGGTCGCTGAGAAATTTTCGTTCGGCGGGAGTGAGGCTATCCATTCCTTGGGAGCTGATCTTGTCGAGCACGCGATCGACTTCGACCGTTACCGGGTCCTTCTCGGTGCGGCGTCTGGGGCGAGGCTTCGGAGCCTGCTCACCGACGGCTTCGGTTGGTTGGGGACGACTTACCAGGACACGCTCGCGGGTGATGCTGCGCGGAACGGGGATCGGTCGGGAGTAACTCTGGACGCGCATGTAGAGGAAGCCGACCAAGGCTCCGCCCAGGTGAGCCCAGTGTGCCACCATGGAGTTGGTGTCCAGCATGGCGCCGAGGAAATCCAGAGCGATGACGGCGATGACGATGTAGCGTGTCTTGATGGGCATCGGCAACGGAAAGATGATCATCTCCGAGTCCGGCCAATACATGACGTAGGCCACGCCCAGTCCCAGGACGGCGGCCGATGCTCCCACGAACGGCGCCACCGGTACCCCGATGGCCGATACCAGCAGGGATAGCAACGGTCCGCCGAGACCGCAGTACAGGTAGAACAGCAGGAACACCTTGCTCCCCATGCGTTCTTCGAGACGGGTGCCCCAGAAGAACAACAGCAGCATGTTCAAGGCCAGATGCCACAGGCTGCCGTGAACGAACATGTAGGTGATGTAGGTCCAGGGCTCCGCAAACGGCCGCTGGGGATCGAAAGCCAGAGACCCGGTGAGGGCCGGCGTGAGGGTCATCAGCAGGAGCAACACCACAGCATTGGCGACGATCAGTCGCCCGACCCACGGGGTCATGCGGTGGTAGGGTAGCCGGCTCATGTGACGTTCCTCCAAAGACTTACAACGCGGGACCAGGTAGCAAGGTTTCCCGCTTCATCCGGGCACCACCGCCAGGCGGCAGACCTGCTCACACAGGTCTGCAAACTCGATGCCGGAGGCCCGAGCCGACTGTGGCAGGAGGCTCGTGGCGGTCAGGCCCGGCAGGGTGTTCACCTCTAAACAGACGAGCTGACCGGCTGGTGTCAAGCGAAAATCAACGCGGCTGTATCCGCCGAGCTTGAGTGCCTGGTGAGCGGTCAGCGCCAACCGCCGAACCTGGTCGCGAACTTCAGGGTCGAGATCGGCCGGGAATATTTCCTCCGACATGCCGGGAGTGTACTTGCACTCGTAGTCGAAGATGCGGTGTTGCGGTATGATCTCGCCCACCGAAAGGGCTTCTCCTCCGAGGATGCCCACGGTGACTTCCCGGCCCGGCACGTACGCTTCGATCATGACCTCGTCGTCGAAGCGTGTGGCTTCATCGATGGCGGCCACCAGGCCGGCGGGTTCGTCGACCAGTGAGAGCCCTACCGTCGATCCCTGTTTCGACGGCTTGACGATGACGGGCCAGCCGAGTTGCCGGTCGACTTCGGCACGAGTGGCCGGGGCCATCAACCAATCGGCGGTGTCCACCCCCACGTGGCGGAACAGTTGTTTGGACAAGTCCTTGTCCATCGCCACGCCGCTGGCCATC
>JBDHMR010000048.1:0-7861 GCA_039656035.1 Gemmatimonadota bacterium | reverse complement strand
ATCAAGATTCCGATGTTGATTGCCCAGGGTGCTAACGATCCCCGAGTCAAACAGGCCGAATCGGAGCAGATTGTCGCAGCCATGAGCCGCAAGGGCATCGACCACGAGTATCTCCTGTTCGAGGACGAGGGCCACGGCTTCGCCAAGCCGGAGAATCGATTACAGTTCTATCGGGTTGCTGAGACATTCCTGGCACAACATCTCGATGGGAGTGATCGATGACGACGGTAGCTCGTGGTCGTGGGTGGCATTGGGTGATCGGTGCCGTGGTCGCCACATTGGCAACGCCGGGTTCACTGGCGGGCCAATCAGCCTGCTGCCTGACCGAGGGCCTGGCGATCGCCGGGCAGTACCGTGTGGCGGGTCTGGAGGATCGCAGATTCGATCACGACACCTACTGGGCCGCGGTTGCGCCGGCACTGACCTCGGATCGCGTGCGAGTAGACCAGGTGGGTGAATCGATCGAGGGGCGGGCCATCAACGCCCTCACCTACGGTGTGGGTCCGACCAGCGTGCTGTTGTGGTCACAGATGCACGGGAACGAATCTACGGCCTCGATGGCGCTCGCGGATCTCATCAATTTCTTTGCAACGGCGGATACCAGCGCGTTGGCCTCCTTCCTGGCCAGCCGGCTCACCGTAACAATGATCCCCATGCTGAACCCGGACGGGGCCGAGCGGTTCATCCGCGAGAACGCCATCGGTGTCGACATCAACCGTGATGCCCGGATGCTGGCCACCCCCGAAGGACAACTTCTCAAGCGCGTCCGCGACAGCCTGCAGGCGGACTTCGGATTCAACCTGCACGACCAGGGGTCACGCACCGCGGGGGTCGACGGGCTCCTGGTGGCGATAGCGTTGCTGGCTCCGGCCGGCGACGAAGAGCGATCGTGGGGACCGGTGCGCCTGCGAGCACGCAAGGTGGCGGCGGTCATCGCCGGAGCCTTGGAGCCAGAGATCCCCGGGCGCATGGCGCGATACAACGATGCCTACGCCACCCGTGCCTTCGGAGATCGGATGCAGCAGTGGGGCACCAGCACTGTGCTGATTGAGAGTGGCGCCCTGCCGGACGACCCTCAGAAACAACGTCTCCGGGCGATCAACGTGGCCGCGCTCATGAGCGCCTTCTATGCCATTGCTCAGGACTCTCTGGACGAGGCATCCGATTTGGACTACGAACGGCTGCCCATGAACAGCGGTGTCGCCAATGATCTGCTGCTCCTCGGTGGCAAGGTGGTGTTCGGCCGCGGCGAGCCCGTCACGGCCGACATCGCCATCGTGTTCGATGATGCCGTAGCAGGAACCGGCCCACGTTACGAGGAGGTTGGCGATCTGGCAGACGTCATCGCCATGGATACGGTGGACGTGTCAGGATTGTATATCCACCCCGACCTGACGGAGGTGTATCTCCGGCGGGGCGCCAGTGTCAGCCTGCGCGTGTTGCGTGGAGTCGACCCGGGGAGTGAAGAAGTGTGGCGCATTGGGGAAAAGGTGGAACCGGAGGCAGAGTGAAGCTGCGCTCGCTCAGCTACTGATCGCTCCGCTCCCCTGCCAACGCCTTGTAGTAATCCTCCACCATTTCCTCATAGCCATCGGGCACTTCGTCGTCTCCCACCTGCAGCAACCGTCCATCGTCGCTCGGCGCCAGGCTGCGCCGCAGGCCGTATTCGAATTCCTTAAGGCCCTGGACGATGTCACGCTCCAGCACGGCGATGCTCTCGGGACCGGCCAGGCCGCTACCTGAGCCGAGCCCCCTGAGCCGGTCGATGATCCTCTCCAGGTCCGTGGCGTCGATCCCTTCCTGCTCGAGCTGGTCCCTCAGTTCTTCAAGTTGTTCTCGGCGCTGGGTCAACTCACGGTTGAACTGCCTGAGGTCCTGCGGCCGGATCTGGCCGGAGCCGTTTTGTGGGCGCGCATTGGGGTTGGCGCTGGTTGAATCTCCCCCGGCTGCCTGGCTCCCTTCCTGACCCTGCTGTTGACCCTGTCCCTCCTGAGCTTCGGTGCTGGCGCGAAGACGGTCCTCCAGCGACTCGAGCGCGGTCACCACTTCACGAGTTTCCTCTAGAGCCGCCTCCAGCCGCTGCTCACTGGTCTCACCGATGGCGCCGGCAGCAGCCTCCAGGCGTTCCTCCAATCGGGCCAGGTTGCCCTCGATGTGCTCTTCGAAGTTCTGGGCGTATTCCTTCGATCGTTGCTGCACCACCCCGCGGGAGTACAGGATCTTTTCACGTATCTGGTTGTCGCGAATCTCGCCGGCGGCTTCGGCCAGGCGCCGGGACGCCTCGGGTTGGTCGCGCATGGCCTCGCGGGACAATTGTTCCAGGTCGGCTTCCAGGCGCCCTACTTCACTGCCCATCCGCTCCTTGGCCTGCTGAATGGCGGTGAGATCGGCACGGGAGTTGGGGTCTGCGGGATCGTACCGGCTCACCCGCTCGGTCATTTGTTGTTGTTGCCGCTGTAATGTTCGTGCGCGCTCGAGTGCCGCTTGGGTGTCCCGCTGAAGCCGGCCGGACTTGTTCTGTTCGAGTTGGCGACGCGCCTCCCGCAACTGATCGAGGGCCGCGTTGCCGACGGCTTCACCACTCTGCTCGCCGGATGCGGCCGCGCGTCGCATCTCCTCGGCCGCCTCACGCAACTTCCGGGCGGTTTCGGCAAGATCGGGGAGCGATTCCTCGCGCGAGAGGCGTTCCAGCTGACGCGCCACCTCTTCGGCCTCATCGGCCAATTGCCTTTGCGACTGACCCGATGACCCGGCCTGGGTACCTCCTTGCTGCTGTGCCCGTGCCCGCATGCGTTCGTTTTCCTGCTGCTGGCGCCGTGCCAGTTCGCGCAGCTTCTCCAGGGTCTCGTCGATGGCGTTGTCGACTTCCTGGCGGTCGCCACGTTGCACTTCCTCGTATTGGTTGCTCAGTCGATCGAGCTCCAATTCGAAGAGATCGGCGAGTTCTTCCCTGATTTCTCCCTGGCCGCCCCCGCCGCCATTTTGCTGGCCCTGCGCCACCTGCACGTCGCGGAACACCGCCTCGGCTCGCTGGAGATTCTGCAACGCTCTCTGCTCGGGGCCCAGCGCCGAGTCGGGGTGGTGCTCACCCAGGGCCTCCTCGGCCTGGCCCATTTCCCCGGCCGCGAGGGGGAGGAGTTCCGCGATTCGGGCGAACGACGAGTCGGCGGTTACGCCCCGGTTGATCATGCGCTCTGCCAGGCGGAGGACCTCCTCGCGCAACCGGCCCTGCGACAGTGCGATGGTGGCGAGGTTTTCTTCGAACCCCTGGTTACCGTACTCCTCCCGGTCGCGAATCAACTTGAAGGTGGCGGCCACGATCATGCGCTGCTGGGTGGAGAGTTCGGTGCCATTCATCCCTGGCTGGCCGGGCTGCCCGCCTTGGTCCGCCTGGCGAAAATTCCTGTCGAAGGGCCTGATTTCGAGGAAGTAAATGTCGGAGACCGTTTCCTGGCCGCTGCCGTCGAGCGCGCGGGCGTAGTACGAAACCAGATCGCCAGGCTCGAGCTCAAATTCCTCGAGGAAGAGCGTGTGACCTCCCACAAACTGTCGCCGTCCGGGGCGGCCGCCATACAGGGTGTCGCTGGTTGCCGGCGATCCGTTCACCGAGTAGATCAATTCGATTCGCCGGACACCGTAGTCGTCCTGCGCTCGCATCTCCGTAGTGACCTCTTCCAGGCTGGTCACCTGGATGTCGCGACCCGGCTTGGTCAACGTGAGGACCGGCGGCTGGTCGGTGAAGGGATCGATCAGATAGTTGGATGACGCTTGAACCCGGTGTCCCTGCTCGCTGTCCAGGAGGATGCGGTAGCTGCCTGGCCGGTGGACGGTGATGGATCCGCTTAGCTGTCCGTTGGCGTCGAGTTCGAGGGGAATGGTGTCTTGTTGGTTCAGCAGAATGGCGCCGCCCGGCACGGTGATCGTTGGCAGAATTCTGATGGCGACGCGAGTGCCCACCAGGGCGGCAATGTCGCCCGATCCTGGTTGCTCAACCGGATCCAGGCCGGTGTAGCGTGGAAAATAGTACGTTAGGTCGATGTCCTGGACATAAGGAAGCTCGACAACGTCCACCCGGTGGATGGCCGATTGTACGCCGCTGGCTTCTACGAAATACTCCGTCGGTTCGTGCAGGTCGAAGACCATCAGGCTATGGGTCGTTGCGGTGTCCTCTCGGAGCATCGACCAGCGCGTCCATTCGCCGTCCCCGCTGCGTACCACCAGTTCAACTTCGGAGGCGCCGAAGTTTTCCAGAACGGCGGTCACCTTGAGGTCGGCGCCTTTGGCCAGCGTAGTGTCTCCCGGTGCTACGGAAATACGGTAGGGATTGTGCACCTCGGATTCTGCCCACGGCGTCAGCAACACCGGCGTGGTGTTGCGAAGGAACGCCGGGCCCAACAGCAACAACCCGAGGCCGAACACGGTTGAGCCGGCGACCAATCCGGACGATCGCAGTAATCCCTTGCGTTCGACACGTCTTCCATCGTCGACCCGGTGGCATTCTTCCACGGCCGAGTGCACGATGCGCTCTACCAAAGCCTTCGATGAGGCCGTGGGGTCGTCATGCTCGAACTCGACCGCACTGATCACCCGGCCGTCGAGGGACGGCTCATGCTCCTCCAGGTACAGCGCGACACGCCTGTCGCTGACGCGCCGGAACAGCGGGAGGATCAGGACCCAAAGCACGACACCGGAGAACACGGTCCACGCTACAACCCGGACGACGGTGACGGCGGTGGCATCGAACCGGAACGCGTCGATGACCCATCCCGCCAGTAGCAGCAGAGCCAAGGCCGAGAGCATGACCAGCGCCACACCGCGCAGGAGCACACGCAACCGCCACCGATTTCGGACTGAGCGCACGACGTCGAACAATTCGTCGCGCTCGCTGCCCGTCGATGTGAGTATGAAGCTGCGCAGCATCGGATGCTCCTTCTATTCGGTGGCAGCCGGACGCTGGCCGGCCGGTGCTGGGTGAGGCTGGGCTGGCCGATTGGACCACAGGGATTCAACGACGAGGAGAGTCAACGCTCCCAGGACGAGAAACCACCACATTCCCTGACGGCGTTCCCGGTCCGCGGGTGTCACAGTCGACGATCCCAAGGCGCCTGCCGACGCTGTGGCGGTGTCCGGAACTGTAACGGCCGCCACGAAAGCCTCGATATCCAGCGACGCCAGATCGGATTCGACCCGGTCCACGTTGACGGCGACTGGATACGACGCGCGCTCCCGTCCCAGGGGGTAGACCGCGTAGAAACCGGCTTCCCCCAAGGTTACGAACTGGTCTGACGCTCTCACATCCACCTCCCGCCGCCGGCGCGACGGTCCTTCGACGATGATTTCACGATCGAGAGTGTCGCTGTCGATCCCCATCTCGCCGAGAATTTCGGAGAGATTGACCACCTGTCCGGCCTTGCGCCAGCCGTCGATGGTCTGCCCCCCGCTCAAGTACTGAGCCACTTGATGGACGAACGGGAGAAACACCGGATGCACCGGCAAGTTGCTCCACAGGTTGTCGAACGGTGACCCCCACAGTAGCACCCGGCCCGCCCCGAACTCGATGTCGGCCAGAGCCACGCCGCCGTCAGTGTACCGCGCAATTGCCGCGGCGCTGTCGGCCAGGACGATGGGCCGGTATCGAAAGAACCTTGGTCCGGAAACGTTGCCATCGTCTGTTCCGCCGAAGACGCGAAACGCCGGATGGTCGTAGTCGACGCTGGCCAAGCTCACGCCCTGCCGATCGAGGCGGTCGACGGTCCTCCGCCAGCTGCCTGGCATGAGCGCCGTCGCGGTCTCAGGCCAACTCCCGACACGGCTGCGCCCACCGAGAACGATCCACAGGCCACCACCCTCTGCCACGTGTTCCACCACCGCGTTTCCGGCGGGCCCAGCGGGGAACGGGCTGTCGTGGAGGACCACCACCGACGCGGCCGCCACATCGGCCGGCCGAACCGAGTTGGCGCGGGCGCGGGTGACCGCGAAAGCCGGGTCGTCGGTGATAGCCAGCGCATCCCGGAGGTAGAGGGATCCCTGATTCGGGGCGCCGGGAGCCTCGATCAGCAGGACCGATAGCGCCGGACGACTGGACAGCGCCAGGTGAAAGGTGTTGTCCGGTGCCAGGAGGTCCTCTCCAATGTGGACCGTTGCCCGTGCCAGGGTGGAGGGCTGCGCCACCGGTCCCAGGCGAGCCGTTCGGCTCTCCATCGGGCTAATCGTCACCGTAGTTTCCGCCACGTTCTGGCCGTTGATCGACAAGATTACAGGGAGGTCGGTGATCGGCTGCGAGCCTTGATTGACGACCCGTGCGGTGACGACCACCGTCTGTCGGCCTCCACGCTCGCTGCGGCGCACGTCCACGCCCGTAATCGATGCGTTGCTCGGGTCCGCGTTCGACAGGTCGACAGGCGTGAGGGTGGTTCCCGGAATCAGTTGCACCCGGGTGGTCCGGTCCCAGGCGCGTACTTGCCAGTCCGAAATGACGATTACCTCGCGCTGGTCGAGTGGCGATTCGAGGAGTAACTGGTTGGCCAACTGAGTCACGGCGGCCAGCCGGGTCCCATGGGATCCAGGCACCAAGGTGTCGAGCGCCCTGGTTAGCAGTGCTGGATCCAGGGCCGGACCGGCCACGACCTGTGCCTGTTCGTCGAACACGATCAATGACAGTCGGCTGCCGAATGGCTGCGAGCCGATCGCCTCTGCTGCGGCATCGAGGGCGCTTTGCCAGGTCTCGCCATAGGCCATGCTGTAGGAACGGTCTAGGGCGATGATGACCTCGCGCCCCGGCGCGTCATCGGCCGTTGCCACTAGAGCGCCCTCGATGAGGGGCCGTGAAAACGCCGCGACCAGCAGAACTATCGCCAGCGTCCTCAAGGCAAACAGGAACCAGTGCTGGATGCGCTGCCGCCGCATCTGTTTGTAGGGAATTCTCGTCAGGAACTTGAGAGACGGGAACTTCACCACGTCGCGCCGGTCCCGGTTGGTCAGGTGAACCAGGATGGGCACGGCCACCGCTACCAAGCCGGCAAAGAACAGCGGCGCCAGAAAAGAGACACCCATTCAGCGAATCCGTTGCAGGCGCTGGCGCCGCGATAGATAGTCGAACAACGCGTGATCCAGCGGCTTGGCCGTACTGACTTGGCAATAATCGACCCGGGTCTCGCCCATGATTTGTGCGATCTGAGCGATGTGGCTGTCGATCATTCCCTTATAGCCGGCACGAATCCGATCGGGAATGACGGGGATACGGGTGCCGGTTTCAAGGTCTTCGAACTGGCCCGGTTCGTCAAAATCAAACTCCAACTCGGCGGGGTCCAGCACGTGGAACACTATCAGATCGTTGCCACGGAGAGACAGCCGAT
This sequence comes from Gemmatimonadota bacterium, assembly GCA_039656035.1. Taxonomy (GTDB): domain Bacteria; phylum Gemmatimonadota; class Gemmatimonadetes; order Gemmatimonadales; family GWC2-71-9; genus N074bin45. The sequence continues at coordinate 506 of JBDHMR010000048.1, read as the reverse complement.
TGACGGCGCGTCGTACCGCGTCAGGGTCTTCGTAGAAATCCGAAATGAGCGCCAGTATGCTTCGCCGCCGAACGCCCTGCGCGATGCGGCGCATGGGAAGGTCGAGTTCGCCTGCGCCGCCGGGTTCGATCCGGTCGATGGTGTGAAGCACGGTATCGAGCTGCCGGCCCGTGGCCGGTACCTGGTCCACGATGTCCTTGTCGAACGTGACGACACCGATGCGATCTCGCTGTTGGTGCGAAAAATACGCCAAGCTGGCGGCCAGAAAACGGGCGTAGTCCAATTTGGTAATGGCACCGGAGCCATAGTTCATCGAAGCCGAAATGTCGATCAGCACCATCACGTTGGCGTTGGTCTCGGCCTCGAACTGCTTGACGTACAACCGATCGGTCCGGCCGTACACGCGCCAGTCGATCCGCCGGATGTCGTCACCCGCCATGTACGGGCGGTGCTCGGCGAAATCCGTCGACACCCCCAGATGGGGAGATTGGTGCAGGCCGTGTACG
>JBDHMR010000047.1:0-7889 GCA_039656035.1 Gemmatimonadota bacterium | reverse complement strand
CAACAGCCATCGGCCGGCCAATCGCACCCAACCCGGCGAACCCAATCCGCACTATTCGGCTCCGCCGTCCGCGCCACCCGCCCCAACCGTCGCTCGCGCACTCAATTCATTGTCCATCATGAACAATGCGGCCTTGCTGTCATCGATCATGCGCAACCGCTCCACGATCCGATTGGCGGTATCCTCCTCCTCCACCTGTTCGGTGCTGAACCACTGGAGGATGCCCTGGCTGGCGTAATCACGCTCCCCCTCCGCCAGGGCGAACAGGTCGTGAATGCTCTTGGTCACCAAAGCCTCATGGCTGGCGGCCAACTCGAACGCGGCCACGGGGGAATCGAAATCGGCCTGAGGTTGACCGACCTCGCCCAGGAGCACCCGGCCGCCCCGCTCTTGCAGATGGTCGAAGAGTTTCATCCCGTGCAGCACCTCTTCCTGAGCCTGGATCTTCATCCACTGGGCGAACCCGTCGAGACTCAGAGATTCGAAATACGCCGACATCGAAAGGTAGAGGTAGGCCGAGGCGAACTCCTTCTGGATCTGCTCGTTGAAGGCCTTCTGCATGGCGTCACTGATGGGCATCGTTATTCTCCTTGGGGGTGCGCTGGCTCGTTTGGCGTGCTCTGCGTTTTCCGTCGTGGCTAAGAAATAATTGGACGATGCGCAAGTCGCCACTGACCCAGGTAACGAGGATAGTCATGCCTTTCCGTCCCCCGGATCGCTCCCATCTGATCCTCGCCTTCCTGGGCGCCCTACTGGTGGCGTTCGTCGCTGGGCCAATCCTGTACCTGTTACTGAGAGCCGACCCGGGGAATCTCCGTCAAGCGCTCACCGACAGGGAGTTGATCGCCTCGATCAGCTTGACCTTCCTCGCCGCCACGGCGGCCACTCTGTTGGGAGCCTTACTGGGAGTGCCGTTGGCGTACCTCCTGGCCGTGCGCTCGTTTCCCGGCCGCACCCTGATTCAGGGGCTGGTCGAGTTGCCGATAGTCATTCCCCACCCGGTCGCCGGCATTGCCCTGCTGTTGTTCCTCGGTCGTCACTCGGCCGTCGGGGGAGCACTCGGTACCATCGGACTGGAGTTCGTCAGCCATGTACAGGGCATCGTGGCGGCCATGATGTTCGTCTCGGTACCCATCCTGGTGAGCGGGTCCCGGGTGGCCTTCGCCGGTATCGACCCTCACTTGGCGAGAGCGGCCCGCAGCTTGGGAGACTCGCCCGGCAGATGTTTCCGCCGGGTCACCCTCCCCCTGGCAAGTCGCGGCATTCTTGCGGCCGTGAGCCTGGCCTGGGCCCGAGCGGTGAGTGAGTTTGGCGCCATCGTCATCCTGACGTACAACCCCAAGGTCACCAGCGTACTGATCTTCGACAGGTTCACCTCGTTTGGCCTGGAGGCGGCCATTCCGCCGGCCATCATCCTGTTGGTCATCGCCCTCGCCATGTTCGGCCTGATCCGTTTCCTTCAACCCTCGATTCCGCGGTGATTCGGCTCGAAGGAATCGATGTCAGGCTCGGTCAGTTTGCCTTGCGGGATGTCTCGTTCGAGATCCCGGAAGCGGGATACGGTTTGCTGATTGGCCCCACGGGTTCGGGCAAGACGTCGGTCCTCGAAGCCATTGCCGGCCACTCACCAGTCCGCAACGGGAGAATCTTGCTCCACGGGAAGGACGTCACGGCCGTCCCACCAGAGCATCGCGGTGTGGGGGTGGTATATCAGCAAGACAACCTGTTCCCTCACCTCAGCGTGGCGGAAAACATCCGCTACGGCATCGCTCACGGTAATCTCTCGCGGGCAGACCAGAAGGCACGGGTGGGCGAATTGGCCGACAGCCTGGGGCTCGGCCACCTCCTGGAAAGAGGCACCGCCAATCTGAGCGGGGGTGAGGCCCAGCGCGTCGGCTTGGCGCGCGCCCTTGCTCCGCGGCCGTCGGTGCTCCTCCTCGACGAGCCGTTCGCCTCGCTCGACCCGTCAACTCGCTTCGCCCTACGCCAACAACTGCTGGACCTTCATCGGCGAGAGGGAGTCACCACACTGCAGGTTACCCATGAGTTCCAGGAAGCCCTGCAGTTGGGCAACCTGGTGGCGGTGATGTCCCAAGGACGCATCGTCCAGCACGGCAAACCGGAGGAGGTCTTTCGCCTTCCCAATTCGTCCTTTGTGGCCAGGTTCATCGGGGCCGCCAACGTTCTCGAGGGGGTCGTCACCCGGCTGGGCGAAGCCGAGGGGGCCGACCATCAGTTCGCGGCGCGGTTCTCCGCCGAGGCCATAACGCTAGACGTCATCGCCGACCGTGAAGGTTCTCTGAACGCTGTCATCCATCCGGAGGACATCGTCCTGAGTCACCGTCCCACCGGAGGATCGGCCCGTAACCAGCTTCCGGCCACGGTAACCGCCTTGGAACTGGCCGGGCCGGTGACGTACGTCCATCTCGATGCCGGCTGCTCGTTGCGAGCCGCCGTCACCGCCGCTTCCGCCGAGTCGATGGGCCTGGAGGCCGGCGTGCCCATCATCGCCACCATCAAGGCAACGGCGATAAGATTGGTTTAGTACTTTTCGAGCATGTCCGCTCGGATTCTCCACGTCGATCTCGACGCCTTCTTCGTTGAGGTGTGCCGCCAGGTCGAGCCATCCCTCAAGGACGTAGATCTCCTCGTGGTAGGAGGCCGTCGCGACCAGCGTGGGGTGGTGCAGTCCGCGTCCTACGGAGCCCGACGATACGGCATCCACTCCGGCATGCCCATCGCGCGAGCCGTGGCGCTGTGCCCGGCCGCAACATTTCACCAGGGTGACTTCATCCACTACCGCCGGGCGTCTCGTACCGTCCGCCGGATTCTCAAGGAGTTTTCTCCCACCGTCGTCATGGCCTCCCTGGATGAAGCGTACCTCGACTTCTCCGGCACCGACCGTCTGCATCCCACGTCGCTCCTCCCGGTTGCCGAGCACATCCGTGACCAGGTAGACGCCGAAACCGGACTCGACTGCAGCGTGGGCATCGGCCCCAACCGGATGGTGGCGAAGATCGCGTCGGAAGCCGCCAAACCCCGGGGATTACTTGAGGTGCGGCCCGGATGGGAAGAGGGATTCCTGGCGGGATTTCCTCTATCCGCTATCCCGGGGATCGGACCCAAGACGGCAAAGCGGCTGGCTGAGCTCGGGCTATCGGATGTAGTGGAGGTGCAGCGCCGGTCACTCGAAGACCTCGAGCGCCTGCTGGGACCGTCCGCCACGAGTCTAAAGCGGCGCGCCCACGGACACGGGGGATCGACCCTCACAGGAGGCGGTCTCCCCAAGTCTGTCAGCCGGGAATCCACCCTGTCCCGAGACTCCACCAGCAGAGAGCGACTGGAACGGCTGCTGACCCTGTTCACCACCAGGATCGCGGGCCAGCTCAGGAGCGACGGGCTCATGGCCCGAACAGTGACGCTGAAGCTCCGGCACGGCGACTTTCGCACAATCACCCGTCAGCACACGCTCCCCCACGCCACCGACCTGGACCACGAACTGCGGCAACCGATTCAGCTACTGTTCGACCAGGCGTTTAACGAGGTGCTACGACGCAAACAGGGAGTACGCTTGATCGGCGTAGGCGCCACCAACCTCACCCCAACCGAAACACCCGACCTGTTCGAAGAGCCTGCCAGAACGAAACAGCGGGAGGTAACGTCGGCGGTCGACCGGGTGCGGGAGCGGTTCGGATTCGACGCCGTCACCCCGGCCAGCATAGTGTCGATGAAGCCTCGGAAAGGGGGAAAAGAGGGCTAAGAGGGAGAAGTGGGCCAAGAGGTGGCTGAAGTTCACCCCAAGCCGAGAACGAAAATGAGGGCCAACTGGCAAGGGTCGGCCCTTTGTTTTGGCCCTGGGTCCTCCTTTCCCTCTTAGCCCTCTATTCCTCTTAGCCCTCTTGGCCCTCTGGTCAGAAATCCCCCTGCAGCGCCCACACCCCAGTGCGGAGGTCGGACACATAGATCCTGCCATTGTCCACCTGCGGCGCCCAGGTCATGGTGTTCCCGCCATCATAGAACACCTGGGCAATCTGGCGGTTCTGGCGCTGCAGCTCACCCATCAACTGACCATTCACGTCCAGCGCCCGAACGCCGCTGCTGTACCATGCCGCGTAGAGAATGCCGCGGCTTTCGTCGAGCCAGAAATTGTGCGGCGCCTCGCCAGTACCGGAGAACGAGGCAACCTCGACCGGATTGCGGAGGTCACTGACGTCGATGACCAACATGCGTCCAGGGGCGTGGATTTCGTCGCCCACGAAGACGTAGCCGGCAGACGGCCAGTACCAAGCGTTATGAACCCAGTAGCCAGGTATCCGCAAGCGACTCACCTCGACGGGATTGGTGGGAGAGCCCCCTGCCACACCGTTCCCCACGTCGAGGATGATGAGCCCTTCACCCCAGTGGGACAGCATCGCGAGTCCGTCCCGCACGTAGACGTCATGTAGGAATCCCCCACCGCCATAGAACTGCGCTACCTGTGTCGGAGCGGCCGGGTTGGACACGTCGAGGATCCGCAATCCGCCGGTCGTTGGGTTGGTGCCGTCAGTGACCAGGTAAAGGTAGTTGTCCTCGACCCAGGCGTTGTGTATTCCGGCAGCCAGTCCGGTGGTGTAGCGAGTGATGATAGTAGGCTGTGCCGGATTAGTGAGGTCGAGCAAGCTCACGCCGTTGAGGCCGTCGGCCGACTGTTCGTGAGTGATCACGCCAAGCGTGCCATCACTTCGAATCTTGACGTCATTCACCACGCTCGCATCCACCTGGAGGGAACCACTTTGCACCGGCTGATCGGGATTGGACAGGTCCCAGGCGTAGAACATCCCGGCGCCGCCGCTGTGGGTGCCGGAATACATGACGCCGCCGTGCACCCACAAATCTGACGTCCAGGATTGATTCACCACCCCGTGCCCCAGCGTACTGAAAGTTCCGAAAAGGGTACGCTCCGCCACTGTGGCGGCCAGCGTGTCGGCACTACTGCCAGACTTGGCGATGATGGTAATGGCGCCGCTGCTATAGGATACGAATCGACCGGTGGCGTCGAACAGTCCGAACCCGCCCACGGACCACTGTACCTGCCCGTTGGGGAGCACCGTGCCGGCACTGTCCCGAACCTCAGCCGTGAACTGCACCACGTCCCCCCGTACAAACGCCGTGGGACCGCCGGTAATGGTGACGGAAGAACCCGCAGGGCTGCCACCTCCGCTGCTCACCAAGAAGCGTAATTGGGCAGACGCCACGAGCTGGTTCTGCGATCTGGCCTCGAGTCCCACCAGATATTCCCCGTCGGGAGTATTGGCCGGTGCAGCCACCGACAGCGCGACGGTCACCGAGGCGCCGGGGTTCAAGGTGGGGATCTCGCTGGGAGAGACCTGGAGTTGCGGACCAGGCACCATGTTGCCGGCGGAGTCGCGAACGGGGAGCGGGACCAGCTCGATCGGACCAATGGCACCGCCACCGCCGTTGGTGATCTGCACGACGGTATCCCGCCCGGCCTGGAGGTCGATATCGCTCAGGCCGAACTGCACAATTGCCCCGGTGGGGGCTGTACCGCCATCACCGCACGACACGCCTACGATCACCACCGCTGCCAACGGTATCATCATCCAATTACGTCTAGCCCACTTCATGTTCGCTCCAATGCGCTTTGCTGGCGCTGGGTGCCACCGAACCCCGGTAATCCTGCACCGATGGTCAGTGTTGCGCCGTAAGATATATCACACCCAGAGGGTACTGGCCCACGGCCCGGCGCCATATCACATCGCCGGTTGCCAGGTCAACTGCCACTACACCACCGTCAGACTTGGTATCTCCCTCGTAACTGACGAACGCCGTCCCGCCATCGGCAGAAACCGCCACCCCATGCGGGTGTATGACCCCGAGGTCGATCCGCCGACGCTCGACCAACTCCCGCCGGTCCACCAACGACATCGACCCATCCCCCCTATTGGCGACCACTATGGTCTCCCCGTCGGGAGTCAGCGCCAGTTGGGCGGGCCCGGCGCCGACGGACGTACTTCGTGTCGAGTAACCGTCCCCCGACAGGTCGATCGCCAAAACCTTCCCCACTAGGTGCATCGTAACGTAGACGTCCTCCCCCTCGGGGCCCCACACGACATTGAGGGGCTTGGCCCAAGGCCCTGCTCCCCGACCCACCGCTTGGCCTCCATCCACAGGCACCCGCGCCACCGGCTGCAGCGCACCCAAGTCCACCAGGACGACCTCGTCACTCAGGCTGCATGTCACGGCGGCCAGCTCCCCGTCCGGACTCACCTGGGCATCATGGGGCCCGGGACACAACTCGAGCCGGGCGGTCACGGTAAGATCTCCAAGTTCAACCACGGCCACCTGGCTGGGTGCCGCCGGATCGACACCGTCGCGGTAATAGTCCGGCACCAGAGCCACCCTGCTGTCGGGGGTGATGCCGATGCGTGCAGCTCCCCAAGTACCCAGGCGGACCCGACCCACTAAACGGTTGCCCGGGCGCTCGAATTTCCACAGCGTCGACTCACCGTGGGACACTGTGGCGTACCAGTGCCGCCCATCCGGCGCTACCGCCAAGCCATGTGGCTCGTCTATTTCCACCGGCCGGGGGTCTAGTGGAATACTGTCCTTCACGATCCCGGTCGCGGCGTCGAGCACGACCACCCTGTCGGTCAAGGTCGCGGTCGTCAGCACCGTTCCCCGGTCGGCCGGCGCGTCGCAGGCGGCGGCCAGAACAAGGAGGCCCACTGCCCGGACGTGGAAGTTCGTCGCCATTCTGGTCTGCATCAGGAGGTGGTACCCACGGCTCATTAGGTGACGTCCGGTCTAGGGAATACTTGACAGAAGTAGGGAACTTGCACAACTTGCTATACGTTTAGCAAGTTATGGATATCATGGCCAATACCCCTAACTCCGATCGAGAGCGCAACGGCGCCCGGACCAGCCAGGCTGTCCTGGACGCCGCTGAAATCCTGTTCGCGGAACGGGGTTATGACGGCACCAGCCTCAACGACGTGGGCTCCGAAGCGGGAGTCTCCCGGGCAACACCGGGCTATTTTTTCGGATCCAAGGCCAGCCTGTATCAGGCCGTCATCGACCGCTGTTTCGAGCGGGTCCGTCAAGCAATACGCAGCGGGAAGGAACGAGCTCTCGCCAGCGGCAAGGACGCGGAGACCGTCCTCGCCGGAGCGGTATCCGAGTACTTCGACTTCATGATCGAACACCCGAAGTTCGTGCGGCTGATGGAGTGGGAAGCACTCAGCGGCGGCACCCGGTTGCAGCAGGCACCACCGTTGGTAGAAGTCGTCAGCGAAGCGCTCGAGGCGATGAGCGCCGAGTTGGAAGTAGGGGCCTCGCACCGGGAAGCCACGGCCCAATTGCTCCTCAGTATTATCAGTCTGTGTTGGTTTCCGCTGGTCCACTCCCGCACCGTCCTGTTGGCGCTGGGATTGGACCCCACCGATCCCGGGTTCGCCGAATCCCGCAAACGCCACGTGGTTGATCTAGTCGTGCAGGGTGCTCGCGAACAACTCGCGCTCGCCGCTACCTGACGATCATGTCCCACCGACCGCCCATGACGAAGAATCGAGACTCCCATGACTGACGTCGCGCACCAGCCCCCGCCACCATCGTCGGCCAAACTCGCCACGGAACAAGAGGCGCGCGAGGTCGCTGAAGCAGCACGCGAAACCGAGTGGCAGGCACCGAGCTTCGTCCGCCAGCTGTTCGACGGCCGGTTCCGCCTCGAATTGATTCACCCTTACCCGCGGCAGACACCGGAAGATCTGGCCAAGGCCAAGCCGTTCATGGAACGGCTCGAGCGGTTCATGCGGGAGAACGTCGATAGCGACGCGATCGACGCCGCGGGCAAGATTCCCGAGGAAGTCATCGACGGTTTGCGGGACATCGGG
>JBDHMR010000046.1:0-8022 GCA_039656035.1 Gemmatimonadota bacterium | reverse complement strand
TCCGATGACACCAGTAGCTACGGCGTCGATCCGGATCTCGACGCCGATGGCCTGGCCGAACTCCGGCGCGTCAGTCGCGGCATTCGCGTCGACGATCGCCTGCTGGAGTACATGACGATGATTGTACGATCCACCCGTACCGCCCCGGCCTTGACGCTGGGCGCCTCCCCCCGGGCCACCGTGTCCCTGCTGCGGATGACCCAGGCCGCGGCGCTCCTCGACGGGCGAGATTTCGTCATTCCCGATGACGTAAAGGCAGCGGCGACACCGGTTCTGCGCCACCGGGTCGTGGTGGCGCCGGAGCTCGAGCTGGAGGGTGTCTCAGCCGACACCGCTCTCAAGTCACTGCTCGAAAAAATCGAGGCTCCTGCCTGATGCTGTTTCCGTCCCGCCGCTGGTACTTTGGTGCCGCGGGTTTGGCGGGGCTGGCCATCCTGGGGGTGTGGTGGCCGCCTGGTACGGGGTGGATGATCGCGCTCGACGTGGTCTGGATCCTCCTGCTTGCGGCCGACGGCTTCATGGTGGTGGATCCGGCCTCGCTCGAGGTCGACCGAGAAGCGCCGCCGGCGTTCTCGATGGGACGCACCATGCCGGTGATCTATCGTTGGCACCATAGCCATCCGCGCCGGGTGACGGTCCGAGTCCGCGAGACGTTTCCCGTGCCGCTAGGTGGCGCGGAGATGCCCGACAGAATCCTCACCCTCCCGCCTAACCAGATCGTCACCGAGGTCATCGACATCGCGCCGAGGAGTAGGGGCAGGGATACGGCCGGGCGAATCGCTGTCAGGGTCCTGGGTCCGCTGGGATTGATCTGGCGGCAGGGGACGCTGGAGCGAGAGTGGACCGGGGTGGTCTTTCCATCGCTGGAGGGGATCGTTCGCCGCGGTCTCCCGACCACCGCCAGCCGGCGCAAGGAGGCCGGGCTCAGAAGTCAGCGCCGCATCGGTGAGGGCCGGGTGTTCGAGTCCTTGCGGGAGTGGGTGCCGGGGGACGATACCCGCAGCATCGACTGGAAGGCGACGGCGCGTCGCGGCAAGCTGATGGCGCGGGAGTTCGAAGACGAACGCCGGCAGCACGTGGTGCTGGCCATCGATGCCGGGAGACTGCTGACGGCCGAAATCGGCGGAGTCTCCCGGCTCGAATCGGTGATCACGGCGGCGCTCCATCTGGCTCAGGCCGCCATCGAACACGACGACAACGTCGGGTTGATGGTGTTTGCCAGCGAGGTCGAGCTATTCCTGCCGCCGGCCCGGGGCCGCAGGGCATTGCGGGCCATCCTCAACGGGCTGGCGGCCATCGAGGGTCGCATGGTCGAATCCGACTACCCGGCCGCGTTCCGTTACCTGGCCACACGCAACCGGCGTCGGGCCCTGACGGTAGTGTTCAGCGACATAATCGACCGGACGGCCAGTGAAGCGTTGGTGACCTATCTCGGTTCGCTGCGGCCCCGTCACCTCCCGTTGGCTGTTACTCTTACCGACCCGGTTCTGGAGTCGCTCGCCAGTACCCGGCCGGATTCGGTGGCTGCCGCCTTCGATCGGGCCGCCGCGGAAGAATTGTTGATCGCTCGAGAAGAGGCGCTCGCCGCGGTGCGGCGGCGGGGTGTGCTCGTTCTCGACGTGCCGCCCGACAGAGCCAGCGACGCTGTGGTGGAGCAGTACACCCAGTTGAAGCGTAAAGGAGTCTTGTGATGCCCCGGTTCTTTGCCTCCGACAACAGCTCCGGTATTCACCCTGAGGTGCTCCAGGCCATCGAGGCCGCCAACGAGGGGCACGTTCCGGCTTACGGAGACGATCCGATCACCGAAGCGGCCCAGGAAGTGTTTCGGGGCCACCTGGGTGACGACATAGACGTGTTCTTCGTGTTTGGCGGAACCGGGGCCAACGTGCTGGGGCTTCGCACTGTGACGGAGTCATACCAGGCGATTCTATGCGCGGCTTCTTCCCACGTCTACGTCGACGAGTGCGCTGCTCCCGAGCGCCATCTGGGGTGCAAGTTGATTCCCATTCCCACTGATGACGGGAAGCTCCGCCCTGCCGATATCACCCCGCACCTCAAAGGGTTCGGCGTGGAGCATCACGCCCAGCCAAAAATCATCTCCATCACCCAGACGAGCGAGCTGGGTACCGTGTACCGGCCGGAGGAAATTCAGGCATTGGCTGATGTGGCCCACTCGCACGACATGTTGTTGCACATGGACGGCGCCAGGATCAGCAACGCGGCTGTGAGCCTGGGCGTGGACCTCGCAGCAACCACCGGTGATGCTGGAGTCGACGTACTGAGTTTTGGAGGGACAAAAAGCGGATTGCTCGCCGCCGAAGCGATCGTGTTCTTCGGCGGAGGCGTCGGCGATCGATTCCCCTTCTTGCGGAAACAGGGAATGCAGCTCGCTTCCAAGATGCGTTTCCTCGCCGCCCAATTCTCGGCACTCCTGGGCGACGATCTTTGGCGCCGCAACGCGGAGCACGCTAACCGCATGGCATCTACCCTGGCCGAGCACGTAGCGGAGATCGAGGGAGTCGAAATAACCCAACCGGTGGAGTCCAACGCCGTATTCGCCCGAATCCCACCGGCCGCCATCAAACCGCTACAACAACGCCATTTCTTCTACGTGTGGGACGAAGCCGCCGCTGAAGTCCGCTGGATGACCAGCTGGGATACTACAGAGGAAGATGTGAACGCATTCTCGATTGCGATTAGTGAAGAAGTCTCGCGCCTCTGATAGTCGCCCAATCTCTATTACCGGTTCACTACGCCCTACGCCCAACGCCCCCCTCACCTCTCCATATAGACATTGTTGTTGCCCAGCCCCATGGCCAGGTAGAGATCACGGCCCCGGTACCCGCCAGCCGACACTCGTACGACCTGGACCCGGCAATTGGCCACCAGCGAGACGTCGAATATCAGGCTGTAACGGCCACCGCGGTCACTGAACGTATGATAGCTCGTGCCCACCACCTGGAGGTGAGCCCCGGAGAGTGCCATGCCAGAGCGGTCGTACACGACTCCGCTGATAGAATCGAGCACTACCGGTGAGTTGGGGTTCATGGGAGTCGGATCGGGAACGCAGGTCGAATCCGAAGCCCAGGGGAGGGCGTTGTTTCGCGTACCGGTGCCGGTCACGGGCCGTCCGAAGATCCGCTGAGCTTCTTGTTCCAGAGTTGGTCCCTCGGCTCCTTTAGCCGCCGCCGCACTGGCGAGGTCCTCGGGACCATCCTCGATCACACGTTCCGTGGAGATGATGTTGTCGCGCTCATCGGACCCGGCACGGACCTCGGCGGCGGCCTCTTCGGGGGAGGCGTCACGCGTGGCCGTGTTGGTTTCCTGTGCCGGGGCCGGCGACAGGACCTCGTTGGTTTCGGGGCCAGGTGGCGGAAGCTCCTGTTGTGACGGAAGCGCTGTTTCCACCGGGGTCTGTGGTTGCGGCTGAGGGGGTTGCGCTTCTGGCACCGGTTGGGGTTCCGGGGTCGGAGGCGGCTCGAGGTAGACCATGGCCACCTCCCGGTGCGATTGGGATGCCGGGTCGGAGGCCGTGGCCTCGCCGGGGCCACCCGAGAAGAGCCCAGCGGCGGCCAGAAACAGGCCGGCATGAACCGCGGCGCTGGCGGCCATCCCCGGCCAGGTCCGCAACGCGCCCCGGTCCGGGAGCTCTACCGCCCCCTTGGGGAGTTCGATCCCCATGGCCATCTTGCGCCGCCGGTCCAGCAGGACCTCGGGTGGAATGACGCTCAGGTGGATCACGACACGCCCCCGGCCGCGGCTCCCCCGGACAGGGGGAGACGAAAAACGGGCCCGAAGGCCCGCACGCTGGGGTTACGGTCCGAATAGCTCATCTTGAACTCTATATGAAGATACGTCCTTTGGGGCCAGGAAGTTGACACCGGCCGTCTTGACGATCCCGGCTCCTTCAGGGGTTGCTCAAGATGCCTTCAGCACATCTTCACACTCATTCTTATATCGTGTTATCAGGCGCTACTACACTTGGTGCCGTGACCACATTTTCGAGGCCGCAATGAACGTATCCGACCTGATGCAGACCGATTTGGCCGCGATTACCGCTGACGCCTCTCTCGGAGAGGCCATCACCATGCTGGTGGACGCACACGTATTGGGGCTGCCGGTGCTCGACGCTTACGGCAAGTTCATTGGTGTGCTGTCCACCTCGGACCTGCTCGAAGCCCTCGCCGAGCGCGGTCGCGGTGGTAATGGGGAAGCCTGGCTTGACACCACCCTGGTAAAGGACCTGATGACACCCAGGCCTCAATTCGTCGCGCCTGGCGATGACGTCAGGAAAGCCGCCCAGGAAATGCTTTACCTGGGTATCCATCGAGTATTCGTCGTCGATGACGACGCTTTGGTGGGCGTGCTGTCCCAAAGTGACGTGGTGCAGGCGTTCGCTAACGGCAAGCTCTAGCAGGCCGGCTTGCTCGGTCAGGACTCGACCCTGGTATCCGGCATGAATACAGCCCAGGCAAACCAGAAGTGGTTGCCGTGTGGCACCGATTCCAGGCGCCGGCCCGCCAGAGGGCCACTCGTGGCCCGGCCGAAAACGTTCCAAGTCGAGCCGGTTTCGGCATCCTGGTAGCTTCCCGGCCCGGCGGACTCGAACGTCAGCACCCGGCCGCCCAGTTCCCGTCCGAAGACCCCGGTAGACCCGACGTCGCGCCCATCGGCGATCGCCGATGCGTCAAGCGCGCTGGCTGTGCCAGGAGCCCATAGCACCACGATCGGACGTCCAACGAAGGTGTCGTTGGTGACCGGGCGCTCCTCCAGGGCGGACATCGAGTAGGCAACGCTGGAATCGCCATCCGCCAATGCCACCACGCGCTCCATGGCAGGGAGCCTACCGTCTTGGCGCCCGCCGAAGAACTGACTGAACGGCTCGCTACGGGTGTCGTACCTCTGATAGGGGTTGCGGCCGTAGTCGCGGCTAAAGCCGGTTTCGCGTGATAGCACCTTGCCGTCGGGGTGTTCTTTCCGGTATTGCTTCCAACCCACCAGCGGTGCGCTCACGAAGGTCAGTTGCCGTCCAGCGTGGGTACCCACAATGCCCTCACCGGTCGCCTGTTGCCACCAAGTTTCGCTCTGGCGGTCGTACATGACCAGATCCGAGTGGCGCAGCATGCCCGTGGTTCCGAAGTCTAGCACCTGGCCGTCGAAGCGTCGGTCGAACGCCAAGGCCGTGTTGCACAGTGGGCAGAACGTCACGCTCACCGGCAATCCGGCGATCTCGTCGTTGACGATCTCGTGCCAGATGAGGATCTGTAGTGGGTACGCCTTGGACTCACCCCCGTGTTCCACCATCACTACGGGCTCCCGATCACCCAGCCACCGGTCTGCCTCCTCCACTGAGACGAATACCGGTCGGTCGATGGCGGGAATGCCGTCTTTCGGTGGCCCCCCCGAGGTGATTTCGTCGAGGGGGACGGTGTGCTTGTCGAAATCTGTCCTCCACTGGGCTATGGCCGGAGGGCGTGCGATCGCACTGCCCAGCATTGCGGCCGAGATGATTAGTCGAAACTTGGTCATTGGTGCTCGTCAGCTAGGGTCAAGTCTTCCTGCCTGTCGCTAGAACGGTGACATCGGGCCAGGGGTTCCGTACCGCTGCCCCGCGCTTCCCGGACAGGGTTTCTGACGGTTTCCATTCTGGCCGCGGCCCGGCATCTTTGGGGCTGGCCCCCGGCGCCAGAATGTTCACTTCTCCCGGGGAACGTCCAGTTGTGATTCCTGACACGCCGCAGCTAGCGGCCGGGTGAGCGTATGGAATCGTTGAGCGAGTGGCTCCGTACCCAGTTCGGCATGTCTCCGGCCATGCAGGGCCGCTTGGTGTCGTCGTTGATGTGGATCTTGGTGCTGTGGCTGTCGCGGCGGCTGATCATGCTGGGGGTTGGCCGGACGGTGAAGGACCAGGGGATCCACTACCGGTGGAGCAAGGCAACCCAATATGTGGCGGTAGTCCTCGGTTTCATCGGCATCGCCAGTATCTGGTCTTCGGTCCTTCGCGGCGTGGCCACATACCTCGGCTTGGTCTCGGCCGGTTTGGCCATTGCCATGAAGGACATCCTCACCAACATGGCGGGATGGGGGTTCATCGTTTGGCGCAAGCCGTTCGAGCTGGGGGACCGAATCGAGATCAACGAATTCACCGGTGACGTCGTCGACATCCGGTTATTCCAATTCACGCTGTTGGAAATCGGCAACTGGGCAGATGCCGACCAAACTACCGGCCGGCTGATTCATATCCCCAACGCCATGGTGATCACCGCAGGACTGGCCAACTACACGCGCGGGTTCCAGTACATCTGGGACGAACTCGCCGTGCTGGTCACCTTCGAGAGCGACTGGCGAGAGGCCAAGTCAATCCTGACCGACTTGGCCTCCAAACACGCGGCGTCGGCCACCGACGTGGCCGCCGCCCAGATTGCCAGGGCCCGGGAAAAATTCTTTATCAGCAGCATGTCGTTCGATCCCGTCGTCTATACCAGCGTCCAGGACAGCGGCGTGTTGCTCACGCTCCGTTATGTCTGCCACGCCCGTCGGAGGCGGGTGGTGTCCGAGGAGATCTGGGAGGCGATCCTGACCGAGTTCGCCGAGCGGGACGACATCGACTTTGCCTATCCCACGACTCGATTCTATCGCAATCCAATTGAGGGAAAGTCGGGCACCAAGCCGGCGAGCGATTGAGATCGTTGATGATCTCAGCACGGCACCCTAGGGGGCGCTGCCCCACAGCTTCAGGATTCCGACGGACATCGCCGTGATCAGCAGCACCATCATGACGTTGAGAACCAGGCCCGCCCGGATCATGGCGACGATGGGGACCCGCTCGCTGGCGTAGACGATCGCGTTGGGTGGCGTGGCGACGGGGAGCATGAAGGCACAACTTGCCGCCAAGGCGGCCGGAGCCGCCAACATGATCGGATCGAGTCCGCTGGCCACCGCCAAGGCAGCCACGACCGGGAGGAAGGTAGCGGCCGTCGCCGTGTTGCTGGTGATCTCGGTGAGCAGCACAATGACGCTGGTGATGACCGCGACCAGCCCGATGAGGGGCCAGGTTCCGGCCGCGGTGAGTCCGGTGCCGATCCACTCCGCCAACCCGGACCGCTGGATGGCCGACGCCAGCGAAATGCCCCCACCGAACAGGATCAGGATGCCCCAAGGCAGCCGCTCCACCGAGTTCCACCGCAGGACCGGCTCCAGACGTTTCCAGTCGGCAGGGATGAGAAACAACAGCATCGCTCCCGCGATGGCGATGCCCGCGTCGGACAGCCCCGGGATCCACCCGCTCAGCATCGGGCGGAAAATCCACGCCAAGGCCGTTCCTCCCGTTACCACGGCGACAACTCGCTCTCGTCCGCTCATGGGTCCACGGGCTCGCCATTCGGCCATGAGGTCGTCGTTGCCGTTGGTGGTGGTGCCATTTCCCACGGGGAACAACAGCCGGGTCAGCACCAGCCAGCAGAGCGGCAAAGCCACCAGAGTCAGCGGCAACCCCAGGGTCATCCACTGGGCGAATCCCAGGGTTCGCCCGTATGTCTCTTCCATGAACCCGGCCAGCAGGGCATTGGGGGGCGTGCCGATCAGCGTGGCCAGGCCGCCAATGTTTGCCGCGTAGGCAACGCCCAGGAGCAGGGCTATGGGAAGGTGAGGGTTGGGAGATTCGGTGTCCGGTTCCATCACGGCGAGGGTCGACACCGCTATCGGCAACATCATCATTACCGTGGCGGTGTTGCTGATCCACATGCTGAGGAAAGCGGTGGCTACCATGAACCCGGCAATCAGGCGCCGGGGAGTGGTACCCGCCATGCGGATGATGCCGAGCGCCAAGCGGCGATGAAGGCCGCTGGCCTCGAGCCCGGCGGCCAGGATGAACCCGCCGAGGAACAGAAAGATGATGGGGTTGGCGTAAGGTGCCGCGGTCTCCCGCATGGTACCGATGCCGGCAATCGGGAGCACGACCAGTGGCAACAGCGCGGTGGCCGGGATGGGGATGGCTTCGGTAATCCACCACACGGCCATGAG
>JBDHMR010000045.1:0-8622 GCA_039656035.1 Gemmatimonadota bacterium | reverse complement strand
GGCGCTGCACTTCACCCAGTTGGTGATGGTACCCTTCGTCCTGGCTATCCTCCTGGCGAATCTGCTGGGCCCGGGTGTCGATTTTCTGATAGAGCGGTTGCGGTTTCCTCGGGCCCTGGCTGTGTTCGTTGCCATTATGGTGGCCCTGGGCATCCTGACGCTACTGGGTCTCCTCATCAGCGTCTCGGCTCGCGGCATGGTGACCTCGGCGCCCATCTATCAGGCGCGGCTCGAGGGAGCGTTCGCCGACTGGCGCTCGTACGCGGATCGATTGGACTTCGATGTGGGGCAAGCGACCCTGCACGATTCCGTGCGGCAGTTACCGCTGTCCCAATGGGCCGGAAACGCGGCCGGAGCGGTCCTCGGGTTGGTGACATCGGGTATGCTGGTGTTGGTGTTCCTGATCTTCATTCTCACCGGTAGGCGGACCAGCACCGAGCGCGTCGGTCTGTACGGTGAGATGGACGGCAAGATCAGGCGCTACGTTGTCACCAAGATTCTCACGTCGGCCACGACGGGGATTCTGGTAACGCTCATCTTGTTGGCCTTCGGCCTGCAGCTGGCCGTGGTGTTCGGAATACTGGCTTTCTTCCTCAATTTCATCCCCAACCTCGGGTCGGTCATCGCCACGCTGCTGCCGCTCCCGGTGGCGCTCATCCAATACGAATCCATGTGGCCGGTCATAGGAGTAGTGGCCATTCCCGGAGCGGTTCAGCTGACCATCGGAAACGGTGTGGAGCCGGTCCTCATGGGGCGCGGACTGGAACTGCACCCCCTCGTCATCCTGATGGGACTGCTGTTTTGGGGACTCTTGTGGGGAGTCGCCGGAATGTTCCTCGCTGCGCCGTTGACGGCGATTCTCCGACTGGTTTTGGAGAAATTCGACACCACCCGGCCAGTGGCCGAGTTGATGGCCGGCAAGATGCCGCTCGTGCTGACAGCGACATCGTCGGTGCAGACAGGTACCTGGAACCGCCAGTAGACATCCGTCCCAGAAGCACCGACGCCCTCCAGCAGATGGCAGGTGCGGGAGGGCGTCTTGTATCGGCGGATCTCGACTCCGGTTAGTGGCCGATACCCAACTCGATAGTGTATTGGGCGCCAAGCATGAGGACCCAATCAGTCTCCAGCTGCGGGCCGTCCAGCTTCTGGTAGAACGGGACGATTCCTTCCGCTGCCAGACGGAAGCCGTGGAGCACACCGGATGGGACGGCTATCAGCGAGCAGCAGTGGCTCAGGCAATCACATTCGTGGGGAGCTTGCTGGTCTGACGCGGGGTCGTCGGTGTGCTGGGTATGCGACGCGGAGGTGTGATCGGGAACCGTGACGCACTGGTGGTGGCCCTCGGCAAGGATGCCAAGGGTGAAGGCCGCAACGAGGAAAGCCGAACAGATTTGTCGGGACCAGTGCATATCAGGTGTGTCGAGTGAGCCGAAGGCGCAAGTTAGGATGAAGCGTGCCTGTGGGCAACATGCCGCGGGGTCAGCGCCAAGGAACAAACGGCCATCTTCCCGATGGGCTCCAAGGTGCCCGGTGGATTACCGAATGGGTGGAGTGAAGTCCGGGATCAGCAGGTGCCGTACCATCTCCAGGCTGCCGTCGTTTGGCGCCGGTGTCAGGCCAAGGATGGCGCACATCAGTTCGTACAAGTGGATATTGGCCACCGGTTCGGAGCGGAACCCGGCGCGGAAACTGGGGCCGGATGCGACGAACAGGCCCAGCATCGATCGTACTGCCGGATCGTAGCCATGGGTGGCGCCGATGAAGGCATCCGGGTGGTCGGCCACGTAGCTGCGTGTCGAGATGCTCCAGCCCTCGTCGGCAATCCCGATCAGCGGGGCGATGCGCTGGTGGGCGCTGTAATGGAGGCGTTGAGGTATCGAGTCGCGGCGATGGACTGTCAGGTGCGGGTGGCCCTGCAGGCGGATGTAGGTGGAAGCTTCCGCTCCCGAGTCCGGCCAGATGGCCACTACCGGGCTCCAATCCGAGACCGTGACCCGGTCGAGGTCGATGAGGTCGTCGAGGTAGATGATCCGCTCCCGGCTGGTATCGGACATGCCATGGTCTGATACCACGATGAGGTGCACTTCATCGCGAATACCACGAGACTCCAGGCCAGCCAGCAGGTTTGCCAGCGCACGGTCAACCAAGGCGATGGCGCTGTCCAGTTCCGGTGACTCGGTACCGAAGTCGTGGCCGAAGGTGTCCGTCTCGTGAAAGTAGAGGGTGAAGAACGTGGGCCGCTGGCCCAGGGGAAGGTCGAGCATGCCGAGGATTTCCTCGACGAGATCGTCCGGCCGGTCCTCGAAATCGAATGGGCGCCAGTACGTCGGCCGGTATCCTCCGATCTCGGCCTCAGCACCAGGCCAGAACAACGGGGCTGTAGTCTGACCCGCTCGCTCGGCCGTCACCCACACCGGCTCGCCTCCATACCATTGGCTGTCTCCGACGGCCTCCCGGTCGCCCAGGGAATACCAGGAATCCTCGCTGGGGTCATACATGCTGTTGGCCACCAGGCCGTGATGTTCGGAGTACAGCCCCGTGACGATGGAATAGTGATTGGGAAAAGTCTTGCTGGGGAAAATTGGGATCAAGCCGTCGGCCCTGACACCCCGGCTGGCAATAGCTTGCAGCGTCGGTGCTGCCGACCGGTCGAGGTAGTCCCAGCGGAAACCATCCAGTGAGACCAGGATGACCGTGGTGGGAGGGGTCCGGTCGGGTGCGGTACAGCCGGCCAGGACACCGATGCACAGGAGAAAGAATGATATGCGAAGGGGCACCTTATGGAGGCGCCCCTGTTCGCTTCGTTCCACGCCAGTCGTCACTCCGCTGCTTTGGTGACGTTCTCAGCGGCGGGGCCTTTCTCGCCTTCGACCATGTCGAATTCGACGCTCTCTCCCTCGGCCAGCGAGCGGAATCCATCCGATTGGATGGCGGAGTGGTGCACGAAACAATCGCGTGACCCGTCCTCCGGTGTGATGAAACCAAATCCCTTGGAGTCGTTGAACCATTTTACCGTACCGTTTGAACGCATGCTACTACTCCCTGTTGTGCTGTGGTCGGTGGCGCCCTCGGCCAGGACGTTGCCGGATGTTCGCGGGGTTCCCGCGGGTTGTGGTGTCGATGCTCTCTGCGGCTCAGTTCTTCGGTTCGGCATGGACGCGCAGGTTCCGGAGCATGCAAAGGCATGCGTCCCGGCCTGGTGTGCCATGCGTGGTTTACGAAGTCGTGAAGAAGCTCATCGGAGGGTCATCTCTGCCGCGGACCAAGCTACTGTTTCCCCCGAAATCTGTCAATTCCGTGCCGGGCTCCGCGTTGGCCGGCTGTAGTTGGGGGGATGTCGTGATGAACGCTCTCCCTAGTGTATCGGCGTCGTTGAGGCTAGCTTGTGCGACGCCGAATTCCTCTGGTCCATCTTCACCATGGCGGGCGTGGTGACTTCAGACGCTGGCGATCCACTTCCGACTTCAAGGGAGTCTTCGTTTCAGGCGGCCGTGACCGTAGTGGTGTTGCTGTTGGTGTTCCTGGTCGGCATCAAGGGCATGGGGGACGGCTTCAAATTGCTCGGGGACGACGCACTAAACTCGTTCTTCAGAGCCACCAGTAACCCGTTCATGGGGTTGGTCGTCGGCATTCTGGCCACGACACTGGTCCAGAGTTCTTCGGTATCTACCAGCATGATCGTGGGCCTGGTGGCCAGTCCGGAGAACGCTCTCCCAATTGCCAATGCCATTCCCATGGTGATGGGCGCCAACATCGGCACTACCGTGACCAACACCATCGTCTCCCTGGCTCACATGGGTCGGCGGGACGAATTCGAGCGGGCATTTTCGGTCGCCACCTGTCACGATTTCTTCAACTTCATCGCCGTTGCCGTGTTCCTGCCTTTGGAAATGGCCACAGGGGTTTTCCAGAAGCTTTCGGCCAAGGTGGTCGGCCAGATCGGCGGAATGTCGGGGGCCGACTACCAGAGTCCGCTCAAAGGCGCCATTTCGATTGTTCTCAAGCCAATAAAATCTGTCATCGAGTCTCTGGTATCGGGCGCGCAGGGCCAGGGGGTGGTGCTGGTGCTGGTGAGCGGCGGGCTCATTTTCGTGACTCTCTTCTTGCTGGTAAGGACCATGCGCGGAGTGGTCCAGACGAGGGTCGAGGTGTACATCACCCGGTTCCTCGGGAGTTCGGTCGTGTTGGCGGTCGCTGTCGGTGCTGCCATGACCATCATGGTACAATCGAGTTCCATCACTACGGCGCTGTTGGTACCCCTGGCGGGTGCGGGTCTGTTGACGACCCGGCAGGCGTTCCCGGTGACGGTCGGCGCCAATCTTGGAACGACCGTCACGGCCTTGCTGGCGGCGCTAGCCGTTTCAGGGCCGAACGCGAGTGCGGGGTTACAAATAGCAGTCGTCCATCTGTTGTTCAACATGTCTGCGACCTTGCTGATCCTTCCCGTGCCGGCCATCCGTGACATTCCGATACATGCCGCCGAGCGGCTGGCGAGGCTGGCTGCGAGGTCGAGAAGGTTCGCGATCGCCTATGTAGTCGGTTTGTTCTACGGTCTCCCGGCTCTGTTGGCATATTTGAGTAACTTGTTCGATCAATAGGCAAAGAGGTTAACCATGCTGCGTGAATTGCTGTCCATCCTTCGGTCAAACGATCCCCTCGGCTCCATGGGGGCGGATTTCTCCCGTATGTTGCAGATCACTTGCGAGATGACATTGTCCGCGGGCGAGATGTACTTCGGGCAAACGTCGCCCACCTCCGCTCTGCGCACGCGGATCTACAAGCAGGACGTCGAGGTCAACAAGCTGGAAAGGTCCATTCGCAAACGCGTGGTGGCCCACCTGTCACTCCATGCCAACCGGATGGACTTGCCCTATTGCCTGTTCCTCGTCGGTCTGGTAAAGGACGTAGAGCGGATCGGCGACTACGCCAAGAACATTTCGGAGGTCAGTGATTTCTATCAGGAGCCACTGCCGGACGATCCCCTTGTCAACGAGTTGCTGGAGATCCGAAACGGGGTAGAGGAGATGTTCCGGTCAGCCTCCCAGATCTTCTCGACCGAAGACCGGGAACAGGCGGTAAGCGTCATCAGCAACGGCCGAAATCTGGCGCACCGGGCCGACGCGCTCATCGTGCGGATCGCGCACGGAGAGCACAATTCGGGAGTCACAACCGCCCTGGTGCTCGGTACGCGGTACTACAAACGTATCGGGGGGCACGTCATCAACGTGCTATCGAGCGTGGTGATGCCGCTCCACAAGGTGGATTTTTTCGACGAAGACGAGCTGCGTAAGATCGAAGACGACCCCGCCTAGGAGCCGGTTTGGCTGCGGGGAACTCGGCCTATCGCGGCCAAGAGCGGCCGGATCGTCATAGGTGTGCGCTCGGGGTTTCGATTCCAGTCGCGTAGCCGCGCTTGGAGCCAGAGCGCCTGCCCCAGGTACGCCGCCGTTGCCTGCGAATCCTCGAAAACAATCCGGCCTCCCCGCAATCGATAGCGTCCCTCGGTTGCCTGCAGTAGAGCGAAAATGCTGTCGGCGGCGTTGATTAGCGAGTCGACCGATGGCGCAGTGCCGGCGGATTCCCGCATCGATGAGTTGGCCATGTCGAACGTCTCGTCGATACGCACTTCTTTCCCTTGATATACAGCCACGACGTTCCGAAACGCCGCCAACAGACGACGGCCCGTTCTGAGGCCGTCGGTCGTGCCAATACGGGAGGTGGCGAACAGGTCGCCTAGTCCAAGCGATCCGGTACTCCGTTCGAACCACAATCGGGCCTGTTCGAAAGCGTCACCATAGGTTGCTTCACTGCTTGCAGCGGAGGGCACCTCCGGCGACGTCCTCGTCTCGACTGACGGAAGCTTGTCGTTAGACCTGGGCGCCTCCAGGCCGGCGACGACGATTTCCGGTGGAGGTTCGACGGCTCCCGGGGTGGAGAGAAACCAGCCAAAGGTGGCTAGTCCGCTAACCGCCGCGGCAATCAGCCACGGCGAACCCGGCCGCTGTTTGCTGGAGTTGGCCGGCGTGGGCGTCCTCGCAGAGTCAGGGTCAGGGTCAGGGTCTGGGTCTGGGTCTGGGTCAGGCTCCGGCGCAGGAGAGTAATCCGGGCTATGGGGCCTAAGGGGGAAGGCTGCCTTGGTCCCGGGCCCGGATCTCATGCCGGCGCCTGGCGATTTCCCGGTGCGCCGCTTGTCGCGCTTTACCTGAATCGGGCGCATGTTTTCCGGGAGCACCAGGTCCCGGGCCACTTGATAGTGCGGGTGGGCCTCTATAGGGAGCCAACTCCCGGTCTTGCGGTGGTAGACCAGGGCATCGGGGGACACTATGCCATTCTGGACGCTGACGGCCAACTCCTCGAGCGAACGGTAGATGGCCTCGAGGCCGGTGGCGAGTTGAATGCGATACATAGGACTCCACGGGAAGCACAATCTGTTCCTTGTTGTAAGTCCTTTGGTATGAACGAGGTACAATGGTGGCTGCTGGCTGGTTCGCGCAAGCGGTTGCAGGAGGTTCGACCTGCCAGGTAGAGAGATGGTGGCCGCCGCCCGCAACGTGCTGAAACGACTGGACATCTGGTGCCAGAGGTAGGGCGTGCGCCGAATTGCGCTCCGTGGCAGCGGACTGCATAAGAGGAGCGCGAAGGTCGTCTGAGCTGTGAGGCCCTCGCCGCGACGGCCGAAGCGGGGATATAATGAAGTGGCTTGAACACGTGTGGGTGGGTCACCACGCGAGATTTCCCTACAGCAGAGCGGAGTACCGCTGAATTGAAAAAGGCACTTTGGCAACGATCGTGGTTCGCCCCTGTCATCATAGCGGGGGTCGTGGGCGCCGTAGGGTGGTGGGCGCAGTCGACCGTCGAGGGGGCCGTAAAGCGGCAGGTGGGCGAGGAACTGTCTACGCTGCTCAACGCCGAGGTCGCCGCGCTCACGTTGTGGACCGATATCGAGAAAGCCGAGGTGGAGAAGTTCGCGCTCGACCCGGCTATCCTCGGCTCGATCGTGGACCTGCTCCGCGTTGCGGGCGACCCCGACGGCGGCACGAGCACCATCCTGGCCAGCCGAGAGCTGGCGGCGTTCCGGGAAGTGATGGAAGCCTCGTCATTCAGGTCGACCGTGCGGGGGTACGGCGTGGTCGATCCATCCGGCAAGATCGTCGCAGCCAGGACCGACGCTGCCATCGGCCGCCGGGTCGGCGCGTCGGTGGCCGAGTGGTTCGACCGCATCGTTGCCGGCGAGACGGCCATTTTCGGTCCGGTGGAGTATCCAGTTACGGTGGAGGGTCGTGACAGTCTGGTGCTTCAACCGGCAATTTTCGTCGCGGCGCCGGTGCGCAACAGCCGAAACGACGTCATCGCCGCATTTGTCATGCGCTACTCGCCGGCCGATGAATTCAGCCGGCTGCTTCATCTGGCGCGGTTCGGGGAGTCGGGCGAAAGCTATGCCTTCAACTCCAGTGGCGTGATGATCACCGAGAGCCGGTTTACCGACCAATTACAGGAAATCGGACTGGTAGAGGAGGGTCCCGATGCCAGTTCCATCTTCGCGATCGACATTCGCAACCCCGGTGGCAACCTGCTGCTGGGCCACCAAGTGGATCTCCCCAGGACCGCTCTCCCGTACACGCGAATGGCCGCCTCGGCCATCGCCGGGATCGACGGTGTCGACGTCGACGGATACCCGGATTATCGCGGTGTCCAGGTGGTCGGCGCTTGGCGCTGGCTCCCGGATTATGGCTTCGGGGTCGTCACGGAGGTAGAAGTTCAGGAAGCCTACGAGACGCTGTACGTCGTGCGGCAGGGATTCTGGGCCCTGGTGGCGCTGCTGATGCTGGGGGCGGTGGGGATCTTCTTCTACAAAATCGGCGAGGGCGGCATGGGGGCCGTCTACAAAGCCAAGCACGCAATGCTCCGGCGGCCCACGGCCATCAAGCTGATCAAGGAAGGGCAGGTCAAGCCGGAGACGCTCGTGCGGTTCGAGCGCGAGGTGCAGTTGACCAGTCAATTGACCAATCCGAATACGGTGGCGATCTACGACTACGGGCGGACACCCGAAGGAGTGTTCTACTACGCCATGGAGTACCTGCCGGGTATCACGCTCGACAACCTGGTACTGCATGACGGGCCCCAGCCGGAGCGTCGTGTAGTGCACATTCTCCGGCAGATCTGTTCGTCGTTGGCCGAAGCACACGCACGCGGGATGATTCACCGTGACATCAAGCCGGCCAACATCATGGTGCTTGAGCGCGGGGGGATGTATGACGTTGTGAAGGTGCTCGACTTCGGATTGGTCAAGGACATCACCAGCGGCGATCAGAATGTCACGGCCATCAATACGGTCCCCGGGACACCACATTTCCTGGCACCAGAATCAATTCAACACCCCGACGCCATCGATGCACGGTCGGACCTCTACGCGGTCGGAGCGGTGGGCTATTTCCTGCTCACGGGGTCGTTCGTGTTTTCCGGTGCCAGTGCCATCGAAGTTCTGGGCAAGCAGGTCAACGATGTACCCGAAGATCCCTCGGAGCGTCTGGGCCGCTCGATCGATCCCTACCTGCAGGGACTTATTCTGCAGTGTCTGGCCAAGGACCCGGCTGACCGGCCGGCAGACGCAGGCGCGCT
>JBDHMR010000044.1:0-8412 GCA_039656035.1 Gemmatimonadota bacterium | reverse complement strand
TCCTCCTGTTCCTGGGGACCAGCCTGCTGCTCCCCGACCTCCCCGAAGGATCACTGGACTTGGGAGAACATTACGCCCGAGGGCGTAAACCGTTTTTTACGGTGAACCTGTTGTTCTGGCTTTGGGCGTTGTTTCTCGGTCTGGTGCTCGAGGGAGCCTTCAGGCCGGCAGCACCACTTCTGGCCACTTTTGCGGTGGTCTCCGCCGGATTGCGATTCACATCCAGCGTGAAGGTCCACGCTGTGCTGACAGCGGTGAGTTGGCTGCTGATCATCGTGTTCATCGCCGCCTACTCAATTCGGTTTGGCTAGCGCTGGGGCAAAATTCTTCGGCCTTATCTAGCTGACAATCCCCAATTCCGGATAGGTCTGCAATTTCCCCCTGGTGAAGTCGGGGAATTCGATGGGACGGCTGCCGTTGGCAACCGACCACTCCGACAGCGGCGTCACCGCGCTCAAGGCCGCCGCATCGTACACGTTCATGTCGGTCGGTGTGCCCTGGCGCAGGCACTCGATGAGCCGCCAATCCTCCACGAAATCCATGCCGCCGTGACGGGCTCCCTCTGATTCTTCCTGCAGCCGGCGCCACAAAGGGTGCTGGAACTCTTCGTAGTAGTCTTCCATCGGTTCCCAATCGTGCCCGGGGCTGCGGCCTTCGATGTGAACCCTGTTGGGGTACCCCTGGAAGATCCCCTTGGTACCCTGCACCATGTGCATGCGACTGTATGGCCGCGGCAGATTGGTGTCGTGGCCAACATAGATGGTGCGACCATTGCTCGTCTTGATGAGGCTGACGTTGACGTCGCCGAGGACGAACTGTTCCTGTCGCTGCGGAGAACCGGCCGGATAGTTTTCTTCGGCCCATTGCTGCAAGCCTCGGGAAGGGCCACTCATGGACACAAGATGATCGAACCGGTCTCCCCGATTGATGTTCATGCAGTTGGCGATCGGTCCCAGACCGTGCGTCGGATACAGATTGCCATTGCGTTCCATGGAGTGCGCCCTGCGCCACAGGCCTTCGTTAGCATCCTCGAACTTGATGGCACGCAGGTCGTGCATGTAACCGCCTTCGCCATGAAGAATCTCCCCGAAAAGTCCCTGGCGCACCATGTTCAGCACCATCAACTCGGCCGGCCCGTAGTTGACGTTCTCCATCATGACGCAGTGCTTGCCGAAACGTTCGGCCCATTCGACCAGTTTCCAGCAATCGTCGACGGTGTACGCGGCCGGCACCTCCGTGGCTGCGTGCTTGTCGTTCTCCATGGCCGAAGTACAAACGGGCACGTGCCACTCCCACGGGGTCGCGGTAAGCACCAGGTCGAGTTCTTCGGTTTGGCACATGCGCACGAAGTCGGTTTCGCCCCGGCCATAGGCCGCCGGCCGCGGCTGGCCGGCGGCCTCCACCCAACCGATGACCTCTTCCATCCTCGGAACGTCGATGTCGCAGATGGCCCTGATCTCGACACCGTCGATATTGAGGAAATTCAGTACGTGAGCCCCACCCTGGAGCCCGACACCGACGAAGCCCATGCGGACCGTCTCCATTGGGGGAGTGCGGAATAGTTCGTCCGGCGCTGCGCCGAGCGCCGGACGTGCACTGTGGTGGACACCGTCATCGCGGCAGCCGAGGACGCTGCCGACGGCGGCCAAGCCGAGGCCGGCGGCGGCTATTCTCAGGAGATCGCGGCGGTCGAGGTTGTCAGGCATGGCTTGTTCTTTCCTTCAGGGATACTAAAAAATGGATCGTGTGGAGTGCGGCGGGTGGAGGACCAGAACTCCAGAGCAGGGTCGACGCCCCGTCCTCGTAATCGCCTGACCGTCTGACCGTCTGACCGTCTGACCGCCCTCGATTCACCTCGTCAGCGGTGAATACCCAATCCCGTCCGGCCACCCCCCGGTGTCGAACAGCGCCACGATCGAGCCCGACTCCAGGTCCACAGCGGCCGCCTGGTTCTTTCCCTGAAGCGACACGTAGGCAAAGCGATTGTCGCGCGACAGCGCGATACCCTCGGGCGCCGGCGATCCGGGGATCTCCGCGGACGGGAGCACGCCTTCCTTGGGCACCACGATGCGGTGCCTCTCTTCACGACTGGCGACGTCCACTATCCTGATCTCCCCGCTGGCTGGGTCGGAGAGAACCGCGGTTCGGGAGTCGGGGGTCACCGCCATTCTATAAGGAAAGCCGAACCCGTCGAGCGTAGCCACTATGGTCCCCGATTCCGGATCGAACACGCTCACGGTCTTTTCCTTGTTACTGCCGATCCACACCAGTGCCCCGTCGGGATTGACGGTAATGCCTTCGACGAAATCCGCGATGGGAACTTGTCGTAGCGGCACTCCAGCTTCGATGTCGATCTCTGTGATCGTCCCATCCACTATGTTCGTGGTGTAGACGCGCCGACCGTCGCCGGTCATGGCCAGCATGTGCGAGGCGCGCCCCTCGGTGGGGATGGCAGACTCCACCTCGCCGGTTTCCAGATCGACCAGGATCACCATCCCCGACATCTCCGAAGTCACCAACGCCACATCGCGAGACGGCAACACGGCGACACCATGTGGTCGCTGATAGAGACCGAGGTCTATAGTCCTGGCAACGGTTACCGTCTCCAGGTCGAGAACGGTAAGCGAGTTGCCGGGACCGCTGCGATCGCCGTAGTTGGTGATCACCGCGTAACGCCCATCGGCCGTGACCGCGATCTCGTGTGGCGCCGGTCCGGTCGGCAGAGTAGCCAGTATCGTCCCGCTCTCCAGATCGATGACCGTCGCCGTATTGTCAGCCATGTTGGCCACGACGAGAGTGCCGGTGCCGGCGGCTTGAGCGGCGGCGGTGGTGGCGCTTATGGCGAGAAGAAGAGTGGGGATCAATGAGCGCACAGGAAATCCTTGGTTGAAGGCTGTCGGCTGACCGCTGATCGCCCGACGTCCCTTAGTATCTTCAAGTTTCCGTCCAGCGTCCACGACGCACAACGCACCCCCACCACCCCCATTGCCCTCCCCCACAACCGCCAGTATCCTCCCCAACACTTGGAGGAACGCGGCCAACCGGAAGCCGGTGCAAGCCCGGCGCGGCCCCGCCACTGTGAGAGACTCGCCCAATTGGGCGACCAGACGCACCCAACGCCACTGGGCCGGACGCCCGGGAAGGCGGGTGAGTCGTCTCGAGCCAGGAGACCGGCCCCGTTCCCATTCTACCACCCTTCGAGGGAAAGGGTCGGTCTGCCTGTCATTTGCCGGGCAACCGATCGCTGGCCCAGCGAGATGCCCGCGTGATGTTCCGGCTACGTTCCCTCGCCATGGGCAGCTTGCTCGCACTGTTCGCCTGTTCCAGTGCCGAGCTCCCCGCCGGCGACGGTGGCATCGTCGACGACTTGGGTCGAACGATAACAATCGGCGCGCCCCCCGAGCGCATCGTGGCTCTGGTACCGTCGGTCACGGATCTCATCCTGGCCCTGGGCGAGAGCGACCGCCTGGTCGCCCGCACACGTTACGACACCGACCCGCGCTTGGCGGCGCTTCCCACTGTCGGCGGCGGCCTGGATCCCAACATCGAAGCCATCATAGGCTTGCGACCAGACTTGGTGATCGCCTGGCCCGGCGCCGACCAGCCGATCATAGGCCACCTCGAGGCAGCGGGCATCGCCGTGTATGGGGCCGGCAGCCAGAGCCTGGAAGACCAGGAACGCCACACCCGCCAGATCGGGCAGCTGTTGGGCATAGAACAGAGAGCCGATTCGCTTCTGGCCCACATCGACAGCAGCTTCGCGGCGCTGGCCGCGGCACTGGACGGCGTGCCCGAAGTGTCGGCGCTCTACGTGGCCTGGCACGATCCACCGATGACCACCGGTCCCGGCACGTTCGTCGACTCGATCATGACCGTTGCGGGGGGACGCAACATATTCGACGACGCCGCGACCGACTGGCCACAGGTCAACATGGAAGAAATCGTCACTCGCGATCCCGACGTACTCATTCTCCCGGTGCCCGATACCAGTGACTCCGCCACCATCGCCTGGATACACCTGACGCCCGGGTGGCGTGACCTGCGGGCGGTACGCACAGGCCAGGTACTGTTGGTGGACAGCGAATTCTTCAGCAGACCGGGGCCCCGCATCATCGACGCCGCAATCCAATTGGCTGAGTTACTTCATCCCGACATGACCGGTCCGTGACTATCTCGACGGCTGTCCGTTGGCTGGTGCTCAGCCTACTGCTGGCGATGACGCTGGTCGCAAGCGTGTTCGTGGGAGCCGCCGATCTGTCCCCCGGCGAGGTGGTGTCCGCGCTACTCGGCCGGGGTGACGAGACTACGCGCACCATCGTGCTCAACCTCCGGGTACCGCGCGCCGCGCTGGCCGCGCTGGTCGGCGCGTGTCTGGCATTGAGCGGAGCCGTGTTCCAGGCACTGCTTCGCAATCCTTTGGCCGAACCGTACATCCTCGGCATTTCAGGGGGCGCCGCAGTGGGCGCCGTGACCGTCATCGTTCTGGGTCTTGGGGTACAGTTCCCCTGGCTCCTCCCCGTGGCGGCGTTTGCCGGCGCCATCGTGGCCATGGGTGTGGTGTTGCGGATTGCGCTCGGCGCGGGAGGGGCCCTCGACACCAGGGTGCTGCTCCTTGCCGGTGTGGTGGTGGGCGCGTTCTTCAACGCGATAATTCTGCTGCTGCTCAACTTCGCCGACGCGAACACGTTTCGCGCGGCCGTGTTCTGGATGATGGGCAACCTCTCGGGAGCCACCTGGCGATCGGTGAGCCTGCTGGCGGCCTACCTCGTCCCCGCGTCGCTGGTGCTGATGGCACTCGCCCGGCCGTTCAACCTCATCGCCGTCGGTGAAGACACGGCCCTCTACCTGGGCACCCGCGTCGGTACCGTGAAGTTGGTCGCCTACCTCATGACGTCGCTGCTGGTGGCCGCGTCGGTAGCGGTAAGCGGAGTCATCGGATTCGTGGGGCTGATCGTGCCACACGCACTGCGCCTGGTGTGGGGCAGTGATCACCGAATGCTGCTGCCGGCCTCGATGATGGCCGGCGCGTCGTTCCTGATGTTGACCGACACGGTGGCCCGTACCATCGCGGCTCCGGCGGAGCTGCCGACCGGCGTGGTCACCGCGTTGGCAGGCGTTCCCGTGTTCGTGGTGTTGCTCATGCGGAGCACAAAGTGACGCCGGCCGGGCCGACGTTCGCCACCCGCGATCTCGAGTTTCGCTACCCTGGACAAGCGCGTCCAGCCATCGACGGATTGACCATGCAGGTTGATCCTGGGTCGGTGTTCGCCTTGCTGGGCCCGAACGGATCGGGCAAGTCCACGTTGCTCAAGCTGCTGCTGGGCGCGCTCACGCCGACCGCGGGCGAGGCGAACTACCTGAACCTTCCCGTCAATCGCTGGCCCCGCCGCGAATACGCGCGACACGTGGGAGTGGTACCGCAACTCGAGCAGATCACCTTTCCTCTCACCGTGCGCCAAATGGTGGCCATGGGACGCTACCCGCACATGGGTGCCTGGCGGGCCGAGGGAGCGAACGACCGCCAGGCGATCGACCGGGCGCTGGAGCGCTGTGAAATAGTCGAGTTAGCGGAGCGTCCTTTGGGCACCCTGTCCGGCGGTGAACGCCAACGGGCCCGGGTGGCCCGCGCTCTGGCCCAGGAACCCGACACCCTGGTACTGGACGAACCCACCGCCGCCCTCGATATCCACCACGAGATGGCCATGTTCGAGTTGTTGACCCAGTTGGCCCGGGACGACGGCAAGACGGTAGTGATCGCCACCCACAACCTCAACCTGGCTGCCCGCTATGCCACCCGCGTCCTGTTACTGGACCAAGGACGCCTGTCGGCAGCGGGGACGCCCGTCGAAGTAGTCGATGCGGACATCATAGGCAGGGTGTACCGCTGGCCGGTGGCGATCGTAGAGCATCCGGGACCGGGCGCCGACACGGGATCCCCGCAAGTGGTGCCATTGGCGCGGGCCGGCGGCGGGGCGGGCAGCGGGGGCAGCGGGGGCAGCGGGGGCAGACCAACCGGTTCCCAGTGAGCCGCAGGTTTGTCAACCACGTACTACCGCCCCGACCGCCTGTCTCCACCTCTTGCGTACGTCGCAACAAGACCAGAAATTACCCATCGTACTCATGGTTACTACAATCGTCCGTCTCAAAGCCCTGGCTCTGGCGATCACTTTCGTGGTCGGGGGCGGGAGCGTGGCTGGGGCGGACATAGTGCGGCACCACCTGGATCTCGTCCAGCAGCACGATGGCCGCCACGTCGAACAGCCAGGCACCTGCCTGGATCATCAACACCAGTGCGACCTCGGTCTGTCTGTTGCCGGGCCCAGGCTGACCTTCCCACCGCGTGATCATCTGCAACCCAGCCGGGAAACCCGGCTCGCCAACGGGCTGGATCACACCCGAGTCCCTGGCCTCCTCACCCTCCTCCGGCTCCCGGAGTCCCGCGCGCCTCCTCAACTCGGGTAGTCGACCCGAGGTCCAGCAACCCGATCGACTCGTCCTGTTGTGGGCGAGTGTGGGATGTGTGGCATGAATGAGGAGAGAACCACTTGAAAGAACATGGCAACCCCGGCAATGGCTGGGAGCGTCTGCTGCAGCGCGCCCTTTTGGCGGCGGTGATCCTGATCGCCGCCGGAGTAACCAGGGTGACGGCCCAGGAAGCGCGGATCGATTCGCTGACGAGCAACCTGGCGCGGCTCACCGCCCGGCTCGATTCGCTCGAGCTAGGTGTTTGCCCGGCGGCGCCATTGAGGCTGGCCAGCTGGCAACCGACCGGAGACGCAGCCACCGATTCATTGGCAACAGCCATCGACCGGTTGGCCGAACGGCTCGAGCGTGTCGCTGCTACCGATTGCCCCGGACTCCAGGCAGTCGTGGAAGTCGAGCCGGTGGATGAGTTTGCCGCCATCCGAGCCGCCGCGGACTCGGCGGCGAAGGCGGCAGGAGCGGACCGCGACACCGTCGGCACCCCGGCGCCGGGCGCCAGGGGTCCACGCAACCTCAACGACCTCAATCCCGAGGTGAGCGTTACCGGCGACGTCCGCGCGGAGGTGCGTGACGGACAAAACCCGCCGGAGAACAATTTCTTCATACGGGAGATCGAGTTCGCCTTCCAGGCAACGCTCGATCCGGTTTCCAAGGCCAAGGTCTTCATGACGACCGAGGGAGACGAAATCGGTATCGAGGAGGCCTACGTGTACTGGGCCGGATTGCCGCTGAATAGCCGAGGTGACTTCGGCAAGTTCCGCAACGAGGTGGGCGACCTCAACCGGATCCACCTACACGCGCTCCCTCAAGGCGAGTACCCGTTGGTATATAGTCGGTTCTTCGGTGCGGATGGATTGGAGAGCGTAGGATTGTCGTTATACAATCCGTTGTCCTTAACCCTCGCCGGAGGCACCCACGAACTCTGGCTACAGGGCACCACGGTCGACAGCGATCCCATCGGTGGCGATAGCCGGCAGTTCATGTTGCTCGGCCGGCTGAAGAATTTCTGGCAGGTTTCTCCCTCGACCTTCTTTCAGTTGGGAGTGACGGCACTGGGCGCCAACTCAAGCGCCGACACCCTGCAGAGCCGCATCGTGGGAGCCGACCTGCGGTTCACCATTCGGCCGCCGCGAACCGGCGCCCGCCGCCAATTGACCATTCGCACAGAGGGCTACCTGTTTCACTCTACCGAGCGAGGCGTGACACTCGACCGCTACGGCCTGTTCGGCGACGTTGAGTTCCGGCTCGACCGCCGCTGGGTGTTCACCACCCGGTTCGATTGGGCCGAGGCTCCTCGCGGTCCGATCGATACCGAGTGGGCCGTCGTTCCCACCATGGCCTGCAGGTGGTCTTTGCCTTCGGCCCGCATCGTCACGAGGCCTATTGATGAAACTTGCTTCCATATTCGTGATGGTCGCCGCCGTGGCGATGCCTGCAACGGCGCAGACGCAAGACCTGAAGGTGGTCACGACTTTGACGACGTACGCCTCCATCGCACGAGAAATCCTCGGTGATGCCGGCACGGCTCACGCCATTGCCCGCGGCGATGAAGACCCTCATTACGTGCAGCCCAAGCCCAGCTACGTGAGCCTCATTCGGGACGCGGATCTGTTCGTAACCACGGGTATGGACCTGGAGCTGTGGGTTCCCGCCCTCCTCGACCGGGCAGGCAATCGAGACGTATTGCCGGGAGCTCATGGCTATGTCGCCGCTTCGGCCGGAGTGGACGTCGTGGAGATCCCGGTATCGGCCGACCGGAGCCAGGGCGACATTCACATCTACGGCAATCCACACATATTGAGCGACCCGTGGAACGCCGTCGTCGTCGCTCGCAACATCCTGGCTGGACTCTCGCGAGTTGCGCCCGCGTTGACGGCCACATTCCAGGAACGCGAGCGGCACTTCGAGCAGCGCGTGGTCGAGGCACTG
>JBDHMR010000043.1:0-8056 GCA_039656035.1 Gemmatimonadota bacterium | reverse complement strand
TCGAGCAAAGCTCGGTTGTGCTGAGCCCGTCCGCGCGCGACGCCAAGCGCCAGGACCTCATTCAGCAGCAGCAAACGCTGGAACAGCGCGCGGGCGACCTCGAGGCGCGTGCCGGCACGCGCCAACGGGAGTTGCTGGATCCCATCGAGCAACGCGTCAACGCGGCCATCGAGAAGGTTCGTTCCGCGGGCAACTACGCCATGGTTTTCGATGTAGGCAGTCCGGGGAGCGGTATTGTCGCAGCCGACCCGTCTCTCGACCTGACCCGGGTCGTGATCGACGAGTTGACGAAACCCGCCAACTAGCTCGTGACCGACCTGACTGGGCAAGCTGTCGCCGACCTCGTCGGCGGCCGCTTGCACGGACCGGGAAACTGTCCTCTCACCCGGGTCGCCGCGCTCGACCGGGCCGGTCCGGATACCCTCTCGATTCTCTCCTCCCCCAAGTACCTCGACCAGTTCCGCCGCTCGCGAGCTGGGGCCGTGATCGTGGCGGAGTCGCTGGCAGACGAGCCTGAAGGCCCCGAGACGCGCATCTTGGTTGAAGACCCCACAGAGGCGCTCCTGATCGTGGCCCGGGAGTTCGACCGGCAGGCAGATCATCCCGCCGGGGTGCATCCCAGTGCCATCCTCGGGGCCGGCATACGCCTGGGCCACGAGGTGTCAGTGGGCCCCCAATGTGTTCTGGGGGATGATGTGCAGCTGGGTCGCGGGTGCCGCCTTGGACCCGGCGTCGTTCTCGAAGACGGTGTCATATTGGGAGATGCCACCGTCCTCGATTCCCGAGTGGTGTGCCATCGGGGGACGGTGATCGGCAGCCGGGTAACGGTCCAGGCAGGCGCCATCCTCGGCGGTGTCGGGTTCGGCTTCCATACCGGGGAGGATGGCCACAGCCGGCTGCCCCACGTCGGACGTTGCATCATTGAGGATGATGTGGAGATTGGCTCCAATACCTGTATCGACCGCGGCAGCGTCGACGATACGGTCATTGGTGCCGGAACCAAGATCGACAACCTCGTTCAGATTGCCCACAATGTCCGGATCGGCAAGCGCTGTTTCATCGCCGCGGAGGTAGGCATCAGCGGCAGCTGCCGCATCGGGGACGAAGTCGTCATGGCGGGCCAGGTCGGGATCGCCGGCCATATTACCGTAGGCGATCGGGCGCGGCTGGCAGCCCAGAGCGGGCTGAGCGGAGATGTGCCCGAGGGTGCCGACTACGGAGGCACCCCGGCGCGACCCCACAGGGACAGCATGCGCGGGCAAGCCGCCATGCTCAGACTCGGCAAGATCATGAGAGATCTGGAGGCACTGGTGAAGGAACGCAGGCAAGGTGGCTAGACGCACAATCTCGAGATCCGGGTCCCTTCACGGGATCGGGCTCCACACCGGCGCCGAAACGACGCTCGTGTGCCACCCGGCAACGAGCGGCACTGGCATCGTATTCCGCCGTATCGATCTCGATGGAACACCCGAGGTGCGTGCCCGGATAAGTGAAGTTGAGGTTACCGACCGCCATACGGCCATCGGCCACGGTGATCAGACCATTCACACGGTGGAGCACGTTCTGGCCGCGGTGGCGGCGCACCAGTTGGACGATGTCCTGTTTGAAATCGACGGGCCCGAACCACCCATACTGGACGGCTCCTTCCGTCCGTTCTACGACCTCCTCCTCGACGCCGACCCGACAGACCACGAGGGCGAGCCGGTGGTATACAAGATCACCGCACCCCTGCAGGTCAAAGAGGGAGACAGCACCTACGTCGTCGCTCCCGCCGACGACCTCAGGGTCACCGCCACCATCGACTTCCCCCATCCCGTGATTGGGACCCAGGTGGGCTCGTATGCAGCCACCACCGAAGTGTTCGAGGCCGAGTTGGCTGACTCGCGCACCTTCGGCTTCATGGCGGAGGTCGATACCCTCCGGGCAAAAGGCCTCATCAAGGGCGCCTCGACCGACAACGCAATCGTCCTGTCCGAGGACGGCCTTGTCGATTCCGAGCTCCGTTGGCCCGACGAGTTCGTGCGCCACAAGGCGGGTGACATGCTGGGAGACCTCGCCCTGATCGGCGGCCGCATCGAAGCGCATATCGTCGCCGTGCGGCCCAGTCACCAAGGCAACATTGCCCTGGCGCGGGCCATCGCCCGCACGGCGGAGCCGCGCGGCGGCTATGCCATGGACATCGGGGAGATCTTCGAGATACTACCACACCGGTACCCATTCCTCCTGGTCGATCGCATCGTCGAGGTCGAGGGCAACCGCCGCTGCGTCGGTATCAAGAACGTCACCATCAACGAACCGTTCTTTCAGGGACACTTCCCCGGCCACCCCATCATGCCGGGCGTCCTCATCATCGAAGCCATGGCCCAGGTCGGGGGCATGCTGCTCATGCGCTCGATCGATGACATGGACGAGAAGGTCGTGTACTTCATGTCGCTGGACAAGGTGAAGTTCCGCCGGCCGGTGGTGCCGGGCGATCAGATCCGCTTCGAACTCGAGATGCTCAAGTTTCGCGGGGCGAGCTGCCAAATGCAGGGGAAGGCCTTCGTCGAAGGCAAACTCACCGCCGAGGCCATCATGATGGCTCGAGTCATCGACAAGTGACCACTGCCGTGCACTCCACCGCCATCGTCCACCCGACGGCAGAACTCGGCGAGGGAGTGGCGGTGGGACCCTTCAGTCTGATCGGCCCCGGTGTGCGCATTGGCGACAGATCAGAAATTGGACCACATGTGTCAATCGACGGCACCGCCACGCTCGGGCAAGAGGTCAAGGTCGGGCACGGCAGCCTGATTGGGTGCCCGCCCCAGGACATCAATTTCACCGGCGAGGACACCACTGTCGAGATCGGTGATCGAACAGTCATTCGCGAATACGCCACGATTCACAGGGGAACCAGCTCCACCGGACGCACCGTCGTCGGGGCCGACTGCTACCTGATGACGTATGTCCACGTGGCGCACGATTGCGTGGTCGGCGACCACGTCGTCATCGCCAACAGCACCCAATTGGCCGGACACGTCAGTATCGAGGCCCACGTCATCATCAGCGGTATTGTTGGCGTTCATCAATACGTCACCATCGGGACCTATGCCTTCATCGGTGGTGGCACCAGGGTAGCCCAGGACATCCCGCCATACGTCAAGTCCGTCGACAAGCTTTATGGTCTCAATTCAGTTGGGCTGCAACGAGCCGGGTTCACGCCCGAAACTCTCGCCGCCCTGAAACGGGCCTACCGTTTCGTGTTCAATTCGAATCTGAACCTGACCGATGCGGTGGCACGGGCACGGGCCGAACTGCCAGCCATGAAAGAAGTGGAACACTTCCTCGACTTCGTCGAATCGTCCGGGCGGGGAGTGCCGGTATGACCGCAAAGTTGCCAATCGGAGTGGTTGGCGTGGGCGCTTTGGGCAGGCACCACGCGCGCCACCTGGCCAAGATCGAAGAGGCCGACCTCGTCGGTGTTTTCGATATCGACCCGGAGGTCGGCCGTGCCGTTGCCGAGGAGGTGGGCACCACCGCACGGTCGTCTCTCGACGATCTCCTTGGCAGGGTAAGTGCCGTGTCGATCGCCGTGCCTACCCCCGAACACTTGTCGGTGGGAATCGAAGCGCTCCGGCGCGGGATTCCCGTATTGATGGAAAAACCACTGGCGGGCACGCTCGACGACGCCGACCAACTGGTAGCCGCCGCCACCAAGGCCGGGGTCCAGTTGCAGGTGGGCCATATCGAAAGGTTTAACCGGTCACTTCGCGCTGCCGAGCCATACCTGGACGGGCCCCTCTACCTCGAGGGGCACCGGGTGGCCCCATTCCAACCGCGAGGTACCGACGTAGCCGTCGTCCTCGACCTCATGATCCACGATCTGGATCTCATGCTGCACCTCACCGGTGGTGCCAAGGCCATCGACGTCCGAGCCAGTGGCGTCGCGGTGCTGTCCCAGCACCTCGACATGGCCAACGCCAGGGTCGAATTCGACAATGGCGCCGTTGCACTGGCAACAGCTTCCCGCTTGGCCAAGGACCGGGTCAGACGGCTCCGCTTGGTCCAACCCTCGGGCTACATGTCGCTCGACATGGCGGCCGGTACCGGGGTCTTCATGAAACTCAAACCGGGATGGCGGCCCGGCATCAGCGACAACCTCCCCGATATCGTGGACGTGATCCCGCTGATTGCTCCCGAGGCCGACGCGTTGAACCTCGAACTCACCAGTTTCATCCACGCCGTACAGGGCGAGCGCGAAGCCGTCATCACCGGCGCCGAGGGACGCCGGGCCCTGGCCCTGGCGCTGAAGGTGACCGAATCGGTACGGCGGGCCCCCATCCCACACTCCCCGGGCTGATGGGTACGGACGCCGCACCGCGGATCCTCATGTCCGCTGGCGAGCCGTCCGGGGACCTCCATGGCGCCAAAGTGGTCCGGGCTCTCCTGCAACGGTTCCCGGCCGCCACTATCGACGCCGTGGGGGGTCCTCTCATGGAACAGGCCGGTGCCTCGCTGCTTTGTCCCATCGATCGGCTGAGCGCCATGGGCCTGGTGGAGGTAGCGGGCCACCTCCCGGCGCACCTTGATGTGTACCGGCTCCTGAAGCGCGAGCTGTCGGCCGGGGCCTACGACCTGGTGATCCCTATCGACTACCCGGGTTTCAACCTCTGGGTAGCGCGTGCGGGCAAGGCGGCAGGCGTGCCGGTCCTGTATTACATCGCGCCCCAGCTGTGGGCTTGGCGCCCGGGACGGGCCAAACGCTTTGCCGCGGCGGTTGACCGGATGGCGGTCATCCTGCCCTTCGAGGAGCAGTTCTTCAACCAAGTTGGAGTCCGGGCCGCTTTCGTGGGCCATCCTCTCCTGGACGGCGAGGCGTGGCCCACCCAGTTGGAGGCCCGCGCCGCCCTCAGCATCTCGCAAGAGGAACGGGTCCTGGCGTTGTTTCCCGGAAGCCGCGACGGGGAGATCACCCAGCACTGGCCCATCTTCCGGGATGCGGCTGTCCGATTGCTCGACCGGGGACGGTGCCACCGCGTGGTCGTCGGTGGCATGGAGGAGGGCGCCTATCCCGACCCCGGGCCGGTGGAGATCATTCGCGGCCGGCCCGTTCACGTCCTCGCCGCCGCTGACGCAGCTGTTGCCAAGTCCGGTACTACCACGCTGCAGGCGGCCGTCGCCGACACGCCGATGGTCGTCGCCTACCGGACGAACGCGGTTAATGCCTTTCTGTTTCGGCGCCTGATCACCGTCGAGTGGACCAGCCTGGTCAATCTCATTGCCGACCGGGAGGTTGTGCCGGAACTCCTCCAGGAGGACCTGACCGAGGATCGCCTCGTTGATGAACTGCACCCGCTCCTGGACATGGGCCAAGCGGCCCGCCTCGAACAGCTCGAGGGACTGCGCCTGGTCCGCGAACGCCTGGGTAGTCCTGGTGCCGCCGAACGGGTGGTCGATCTGGCCGAAGAACTGGTGCCCGCATGGCGCTGAGCGTCTCTCGAAGATTCCTCAGGGTAGCGGCCCATCCGGTGGTCATGATGTGGGCTTCCACCTGG
Source organism: Gemmatimonadota bacterium (assembly GCA_039656035.1). Classification (GTDB taxonomy): domain Bacteria; phylum Gemmatimonadota; class Gemmatimonadetes; order Gemmatimonadales; family GWC2-71-9; genus N074bin45. The sequence goes on along the minus strand of JBDHMR010000043.1, from coordinate 2,522 downwards.
AGAGTCCATGTGGTGAATGGCGAGCGCTGGGAGGCGAGTCGTTCATCGGATACCCCAACGGTGTTCCTGTTCTGGCATGAGGCCCTACTCCCACTGCTGTGGCACCACCGGAACCAGAATCTGTCTACAGTCGTCAGCGACAGCCCCGATGGTCAGCATATTGCCGACCTGGCGCAGACGCTGGGGTACCGGAGTGTTCGCGGGTCCAGCTCCAAGGGGGCCACCCGGGTACTCCTGGCCGCGGCTCGCGAACTGCGGGACGGATATTCCGTAGGATTTTCTCCCGATGGCCCTCGCGGGCCGCGCCGCATCATGAAGCCCGGGGCGCTCCTCGCTGGACAGAGGGCCAAGGCAAGTATTCTCCCGGTGCACGCCACCGCCGATAGAGCCTGGCGGCTCAACTCCTGGGACAAATTCCTCATCCCCAAGCCTTTTGCCCGCGTTGCTATATCTTACGGCCAACCATTCACCGTCGGCCCGGGCGAGCAAGGGCTCGCCGAGGCAACAGCTACGGCCACTTCCGCGATGGCCGACCTTGTGAGCGAGGGACATGGCACGACGACGCCGTAGCGACAGTCACCGGATCATCCGCTGGCTGTGGACCAGCAACCGCATCGACGCCAAGGCCGCGCGCTTGGCGCTGCTGCCGGGTTCCTGGCTGTGGTATCTGGGAATGTCTCTTCGGACCCAGGCATTCCGCCGGGGCTGGCTGCCATCCAGGCCGCTGCCGTTGCCCTCCGTGGCGGTGGGCAATCTCACCGTAGGCGGGTCGGGCAAGACGCCCATCGCGGTGTGGATAGCCCAGTACTATGCCGCCAAGGGCCTGACCCCTGGCGTGCTCCTGAGAGGCTACGGAGGAGACGAGACCCTTATCCACCAGCACTCGGTCCCTGAGGCCCGAGTGGTGGCCAACCCGGATCGGGTGGCGGGCGCCGAGCAGGCCCTCGCGGGAGGGGCCGATGTTCTGGTACTGGACGACGCTTATCCACGCCTCGATGTCCGCCGAGATCTCAATATCCTGGTTGTCTCGGCCGAGACGACCCGGGCCGTCCGCTGGCCGCTGCCCGCAGGTCCCTGGCGCGAGGGGCTCCACGCCCTGGACCGGGCTGATGCCGTGATAGTGACCCGGAAACGCGCCTCGGTCGAGGCGGCGAGGCGTTTGGCAGAAGAGTTGCAGGCAACTTTCTCCGGGCCCCTGGCCATAGTGCACCTGGGTCTCCGGCGATTGGAAGGGCTGGTGAGCCGGGAACGGCACCCAGCCTCCATGCTGGCCGGGAAGCGGGTGGTCGCCGCCTCTGCCATCGCCGACCCCGCAGCCTTCGTGGCCCAAACCAAGGCCACGGGAGCAGCCGTGCAGGTGGCCACGTGGAAGGATCACCACGCCTATCGCGAAGAGGACGTTGCCTGGCTGGCACACGCCTCGCGCCGGGCCGACCACGTGGTGATTACCGAGAAGGACGCCGTCAAATTGCGTGACCGCTGGCCTGCCAACGCTCCGGAGCCGTTGGTAGCGATGCTCGATATGGAATGGGAAGCAGGAGAGGATCTCATGACCCGAGCCCTGGATGCGGTAGTCGCATCCCTCGATTCACAACCGAAAACCGAGTAGCGAGTAAGCCGCCCCATGACCGCGACCCCGCAGCGTATTATTCTGACGAACAAGGACCCGGTTCTCGACGAGGACAACCCGTTCGAGGCGATGATGGCACGGTTCGACTTCGCCGCCGAGCAGTTGAACCTCGATCCGGGACTCTACCGTATCCTGCGCCACCCGGACAAGCAGATCATAGTGTCGATCCCGGTCCAGTTGGACAACGGCGAGATCGAAGTGTTCACCGGCTATCGGGTGTTGTACAACTCCTCGCGCGGACCGGCCAAGGGTGGTATCCGCTTCGATCTGGGCGTCACCCTCGATGAGGTGAAGGCGCTGGCCGCGTGGATGACGTGGAAATGCGCGCTGGTCAACATACCCTTCGGCGGATCCAAGGGAGGCGTGGTGTGCGATCCCACGACGCTCTCCAATGGCGAACTCGAACGCATGACGCGCCGCTACACTTCCCAAATCATCGAAACTCTTGGGCCCGAGTCGGACGTGCCGGCCCCAGACGTCAATACCAACGAACGGGTGATGGCCTGGATCATGGATACCTACTCCATGCACAAGCGCCACACCGTTACCTCGGTGGTCACCGGCAAGCCGATAGAAATGGGCGGCTCGCTTGGCAGGCGGGAAGCAACAGGCCGTGGCTGCATGTTCATGGCGCGCGAGGCCATGCACACCCGGGGCATCCCTGTCGAAGGAGCTCGCGTGGCCATCCAGGGGTTCGGCAACGTCGGGTCGGTAACCGCCACCCTGTTGTCGGAACTCGGCTGCCGGATCGTGGCCATCAGTGACAAATCCTGTGCCTTCCACAACCCCGCTGGTATCGACGTCGCGGACGCGGTCGACTGGATCGACAGCCATCGATATCTCAGCGGATATCCTGGTGCCGAGGTGATCCCCGACCCGGACCTCCTCACGC
>JBDHMR010000042.1:0-8120 GCA_039656035.1 Gemmatimonadota bacterium | reverse complement strand
TGTCCCCAAGGGACAGGCCCGGGTTCGCTGTCAGGTGTCAGCCAGCCACACCCGGGACGACTTGGACGAGGCCTTGGCGGCGTTTCGCCGAATTGGTGGCAAATTGGGGCTGATCTAGCGGGCCCGGCGGGAAATCAGGCCGGACAGGGCCGGTCCTTGTACGTTTCTATCTGCATCAGCCACGGCCCAACACCCCGGCCTAAAGTAGTTTCACAACCAAACGCCCCAACCCTCGACAAGTCAACGGACTAGGGCCACTGGTGGGCGCAGGCGAGAAATTCGCATTTTTTGCGGGACTTTCCTATCTTGGAGAACCTAACCATCCTTTCCTGACCTGGGCCGAGGGCGGGACTTGCCACAGCGCCCCATTCAGGCAAGGGATTTGCTGGACTGGACAACGAAGAAATGACGTTTGGGTCGCCGCGCCGGACGAGAGTCCGAGCGGCGTGGCGTGCGCCAATCATCCAGGAGGCAACCTCTTATGGGAACGTACACCCGCGGACTCCCCGCGCTGGTAGTGGGTGCGGCAATAATGGTATCGCCGCTCGCCGGCCAAGAAAATGTGGGCACGGGGTCGTTCAAGTGGTACTTCGGCGCCTATGCCGGTGCAACCATGTTTGAAACTACGGCACAGGAAGACAAGGTCGATCCAACGATCGGTGCCCAGATCTTCGTGACCGCCAGGCGTACAGCTCTGCGGTTGTCAATCGAAGAGACGTTCACCAACGACAACCTTGCTGCCTATCCCGACCCCACCGCCCCCGGCGGCGTTCAGCAAGTCACGTTCAACAACATCCGCAAGTACAGCCTGATGCTGATCGGCATTCCCCTCCAGGGAGCCGTTCAACCGTACCTCGGCTTGGGAGTGGGCTGGATGCACACGGTCAACACTTACCTCGTGGGCACACCCAGCGACCCTGTCGCCGCGCGCGAGGAGGCAGTGGACCGCGGGAGCGTGGGTTTCGGTTCCCTTATGGCCGGCTTGCAGATCCGCATGAAAGGCGTTGCCGTGTTCGGCACGTGGCAGATCACCAGCGCCCCAGATGAGGGTAGCCTCTTTGTCGGTTCCACCCACTCGTTCACCGGCGGCGTACGCCTGAGCTTGGGACCTTCGCGCGAGACCTACTAGCCCGGTAGCCCGATAACCAGGGCGACCCAGCGATCACATAACGAAGCGGCCAATCGGCCGCTTTTGTTATGCCTATCCGTGGCGTGACCGCCACATCAGAGTCCATCACCGCCTCACCCTGCACCACCACAACCCTCGCCTCCGGCATGTGTCGGCCATCGAGTGACCGGGTGATCCCCAGAGCTTGCGTCAGCCGCCCGGGGCCCGCAGCAAGCTCTCGATCGGGTCGATTCCCCCGGCGGCGGCGCATGGTGGCCTGCCCCACTAGGGGTTCGACAGCGCGGAGCAGCACGGCGGCCCCGGCCTGGGGTCCCTGGCACACAAGGTTCACACACCAGTGAATGCCGTAGGAACGGTAGACGTACCAGGTTGCAGGAGGGGCGTAGAGCGAGGCGTTCCCGGCGTGGCGCCGGTGGCGGTAGGCGTGAGCGGCCGGATCTATGGCACCGAGATAGGCTTCCGTCTCCGTGATCCGTCCGGCCGTGAGAACGCCACGCACGCGCGACACCACTATCGTCCCGAGCAGTGCCCTGGCAACGTCCTCAGCTGGCCGCTGGAAGAACGCCACGGGCAGCACGCTGCCCGTGGCAGGATCCGTCAAGCTTCCGATGTGGCCGGGTGCGCGGCCTTCTTGCTGGTTTTCTTGGCGCCGGACCGGCGCTTGGCCGCCTTCTTCTCTCCAACCTTCTTGGTGGCGGTCTTCTTCCTGGTTGTGGCGGCCGCGGGCTTCCTGGCCTTGGGCTTCCTCTTGGCCGATGACTTCTTGGCTGCCTTCTTGGTCTTGGCGGTGGTTCTTGCCGCAGGTGCCGAATCGAGTTTCACCACACCGACCATGGGGATATCAGGTGCAGCGCCGGAGGCGACGGGAGCCCGTGACCCACGCCGGGGGCGGAGCGTTCTACGCCGGCCATTGGCTGGGGTGCTCGGCTTGGCTGTCTCCGGTGGCGATGGACTCTTGCCATCCTTACCGACCTCTTCCTTTGCTTGATCGGCTGACAACTTGACCGCCTTATGAACTTCTGAGGCCACAGCAGTGAGATCCACCTCGTAGCCATCCTCACCGACCTTTCGGACATCGGCCACCTCAGCATCGTTGGCTTGCCGGAGAAGTCGCTGGAACCGGCTGGCCTCGAGGAGGCCGTCTTCCTTGCCATGGACGGCCACCATCCGGAGGCGGAGAGTCTCGTGGTCGACTGGACGCTCCAACTGCTGCAAGGCTTCGGACATGAGCGAGAACGCCTTGGCCAGTGTGAGCCGTCCGCGGTCTCGGGATGACGAGGGCTGCTCCCGTGGAGCCCGCTTGGGCCGATCGGTCCGTTCAGTCCGTTCCTGGCCCCCGCGGGATCCTCGTGTGCGGCTTTTCCGCACTCGCTTCTCGGTAGATGAGGGAGCGGGGGAACGCCCGGATTTTCTTTCGGCTTTCGCCGGAGGCGTCGTTTCACCGACCGGAGCTACTTGGTACTGGCCGTTCTCCAGCTTGGTACACACCAGCAGGCCTCGACTGGCCGCCTCGGTGAGGAACCGGCTGAAGCGATTGAACCCCGCGTTGCGTTCTTCGAAGTTGGGATCGATCTGCTGCATGACCTGCTTGAGCCTGTCGGACCGCATGACGTCTCCCTGCACGCCCATTCTGGCGACCGCTTCCTGTACCAGTTCCCACGGATCGCGCTCGGTGGTGTCTCGGTCGTCCTTGGTCAGGCCGGCCAGGTCGCTATAGGAGTAGTACTCGTCGCAGTTCTGGATCAGCAGATCGCTGGCGGAATCGCGTAAGCCCACTCCGATGACATACTTCCCGTACTCCTTGAGCTTGATGACCATGGTGGAAAAATCGCTGTCCCCCGAAAGGAGGATGAACGTCCCGATTTCGGGTCGAGTGAACACCAGCTCTATGGCGTCTATGGCCAGGCGGATGTCCGTAGCGTTTTTCTTGTTGGTCCCGAACGCGGGAGCGAAAATCAGGTCGATCGAGGATTCCGACAGTGGCACGATGTACTGGGGGTAGCGTCGCCAATCGGCGTAGGCCCTTTGTACGGCCACTTTCCCCTTGATGATGTCGCTGTCGAGCAGGGTGCGCAGTTCCTTGGTCAGATCCGACCGGACCCCGAGGGTCACATTGTCGAAATCGATCAGCAGCGCCGCGTTGGGCGCGTGTGCTGCGGCGGCCGGCGTTACGCCGACCCGGTGTCGTTGTTGATTCACGTTGGTTTTAGCTCCGTTTCCACGGCGCGTGTCAGCTCCCGGCGACGCACTTTCCCGGACCCGGTCATCGGGAAGGCGTCGAAGAAGCGGACCACGTCGGGGGTTTTGTAATCCACAAGATGTTCGCGACAGAACTCCTTGAGTTCGTCGCCGGTTATCATTGCGCCCTCCACCAGCACGACGCACGCGCAAACCATCTCTCCCAACAATTCGTCGGGCGCGCCAACGACGCAGACCTGGTCGACGGCGGGGTGCGTGCGGAGGACGTCCTCCACTTCCCGGGGGGTTACGTTGTTGCCGCCCCGGATGATGAGCTCTTTCCGTCTTCCGATGATCCGGATGAAATTCTCATCGTCGACAATTGCCAGGTCACCGGTCAGAAAGAACCCTTCCGGCGAAAACGACTTTTTCGTTTCGCCGGGCATGCGGTGATAGCCCATCATCACGCCGGCGCTCTTCACCGCGAGCTCGCCGACGGCCTCGAGACCGTGCAGGTTACCGCTTCCCACATCCACCACCTTAACCTCCACACCGGGGAGCGGTCGGCCCACCGTCGTCTCACGCGTACCGGCCGGGTCGTCCGGACGCGTGATACTGACGGTTGGTCCGGTCTCGGTGAGGCCATACCCCACCTGTACATCACACCACTGCCGAATTCGCCGAACCAGCGACTGCGACACCGCACTTCCCGCCACCACCCCGGTGCGGACCGAGGACAGATCCCGCGTGCCGAACGCCGGGTCTCGCATCAACAACTCGAACATCGTCGGGACACCATGGCACACGGTAATCCCGTGCTCTTCGATCAACGCCAACGCCTCTCCGGCATCGAACTGCTCCTGGAGAATCAGGGTCCCGCCGTGAGCAATGACGCCGATGACGACGGATACACCGAACACGTGGAACAGCGGGATGGCCCCGAGCACTCGCTCGCCAGGAACAAGGGAGAGTGCCTCCCCGGTCAGCATCGCATTGCGCACCAGATTCTCGTGCGACAGCACGACACCCTTCGGCTTGCCCATGGTGCCCGACGTGTAGAGGATCGCCAGGGGAACTTCCGCTGGTTGGCCCGCCACCGGATCGATCCGGCCGTGACGGCCCTTGGTCAGAAGCTCCGAGTAGGCGAACACTCGGTTGTCTATCCACAGGTCGCCCGATCCCACAGGCACTACGTAGCTCAGGTCCGGCAGGTCGGGTAGCAATTCGTCGAACAACTCGAGGAAGTCGGTTCCCCGGAACTGTTCCGGAATCAATATCGCCCGCACGCCGGCATGGCGAAGCTGGTACCTCAACTCGTGATAGCTTGCCTCCGGATCTACCGGAACGACTGGGGCACCGAGGCGCGCCGCCGCCAAAAATCCGACGATCCACTCAGGACAGCCGGGCAGGTCGATAGCCAGTGTCTGACCCTGCCCCAGCCCCAGGCTCTCCAAGCTTGCCGCCAGGGCGTTGGCTTGCTCCGCGACCTCGGCGTAGGTCCAGTGCCGCCCACCGAAAACCACCAAATCGCGGTCCGGATGCTGGCGGACCCGCTCAGCGAACAGGTCGGCCAGAAGCTGGCTGGTCAACGATCCTCCTCCAACACGGTACAGCCTTGGAATATAAGGGGATACATCATCGGGCGGGAGATGGGGGCCGATCTGCGGTGGAGCGGTCGTTCAGGAGCCATGCCCCGCGAGCGGGAGTGGCAAGTCGAAGTAGAACCGGGTGCCTTTGTCGGGCACCGTGTTCACCTGCATGTCGGATCCCATCGCCTCGACCAATTTCCGGCAGATGGACAATCCCAAGCCGGATCCTGAGAAAGTGTATTCGCCCTCGCTCTGGCGCCTGCGGAACGGCTCGAACAGTGTCCGCATTGCGGCGGGGGCGATACCCCGCCCTGAATCCTGAACCGCGAATTCCACCGAATCGGGCCCGCTCTGAGCCGCAATAATATGGATTTCTCCCTCGTCGGTGAACTTGAGGGCATTGGTCGTGAGGTTGAGCAGCACACGGCTGAGGGCAACCGGGTAGCCCACCCTGAAATCGGACGGCGGTTCGGACAGTACCACCGTAAGGCCCTTCTCCTCGGCGATCGGCTCGACGATGTCCCGTACCGATTCCATGATGTCGGCGATGGAGAACGGGATCGGGTCGAGATCGACCAACCGGTCACCTCCTCTGGCAAGCTCCAGGACGTCGCTCGCCATGGCGCTCAAACCGAACGCGGCCGAGTAGATGAGGCCCAACTGACGCTCCTGTAACTCGGTGATTGGGCCGCTGCGCTCTTGCTGCAGTATTTCCGCCAGAAAGAGAATCGAAGTGATCGGTGAGCGAAGGTCGTGGGCCACCTCCACCACCATTTCCAGCCCGTCAGGACCGGACAGCCGGTTGGCCAGGTGGCCGGACCAGTCCGGCTCAAGTTGCTCGGCGATAAACTCGAATGCCTGCAGGAATCGGATGAGTTCGGCAGCGGGAGGGGGATCGGCCAGCTGCTCGATCTCGATCAACGCGTTGCGTCGCAGTAGGACCAGGACGCGCCGCGCCAAAATGGTGAGCGGGAGCTTTGGCCGATCCGCCTCGTGGCATGCCACACAACGGAGGCCCGCGACCAGTCGCTCGACCAACCCGTCGACTTCCTGGGCGGAGACGGCATCCTCTGACAGCGAGCACCACTCGTCACGCACCTGGTGCCCCGCACGGGCGAGCGCCTCCCAGAGAGGGGTTTCGATTTCACCACCCGCCTCTGAGGAAGCCATTTGATTGGGCGAAGATGGTCGCCCACTGTCACGCTGCCCGGAATGATCGCCGGACAACACGGGGTTTGCTTTCAATCGCCTTTCCTGGCCAGGTCGTCTCGCTGAAAGTTGTGCTTGTCCATCAGGCGGTAGAGCGTCGTGCGGTCGACACCGGCGAGTCTCGCCGCCTTCGACATGTTGCCGCCGGCACGACTCACCAGACGGATCAGATACTCCCGTTCGAATTGGGCGATTACGTTGTCCTTGGCAGTATGAAATGCCTCGTCGAGCACCGCCGCGTTGGCGGCGGATTCAGCCGGCCAATCCGTGTTGTCATCATAAATCGGGATGTTGTTTGGCTCGATGACCTGATCGGGCTCGGCCAACACCACCACGTGTTCGATCACGTTTTGCAGTTCGCGAACATTGCCGCGCCAAGGGCGTGAGCGCAGGAAAGCGATGCTGCTCTCGCTCAGCTTGGGCGCCAAGTCGCCTGAGTCCCGGTGCTTATACCAGTACCGGGTTAGGAAGTGATTGGCCAGGAGTGGAATGTCCTCTTGGCGGTTGCGCAGCGGAGGGATGAGGATGGGCACCACCCGAAGGCGATAGAACAGGTCTTCCCGCAGTATGCCTTCTTTGACCGCCTCCATGGGGTCCTTGTTGGTGGCGGAAATGAAGCGGACGTCTACCACGGCGTCCTGCCCTTCACTCCCTACCCGCCGGACCACACCGTCCTGAATCACCCGGAGGAGCTTGGCCTGGATCGGCGGCGACATCTCGGTAAGCTCATCCAGGAACAGCGTTCCCCCGTGGGCCGTCTCGAGCAAGCCCACCTTGTCCCGATCGGCGCCGGTGAAGGCACCCTTGCGGTGGCCGAACATCTCCGATTCGAGGAGCGCCTCGGGGAGGGCGGCACAGTTGATGGGCACCATCTGGCGACTGGTGCGCCGGCTGTTCTGGTGGATGAACTGGGCGATGACTTCCTTGCCGGTGCCGCTTTCGCCGGTGATCAGCACCGAGGCGTCGGTGGCGGCCACCTTGCGGGCCATGTCGACCGCTTGCAGGAAGGACGGCGAGATGCCGATCAGAGCCTGGGAATCACTCTGGCCGTCCTGCTGTTGCAGCTGCTGCCTGAGATCGTTGGTTTCCCTAGCCACCATTACCGCGTGTGAGGCCCGCCCGATTAAAACCTGTAAGTGTGTGGCGGAAAATGGCTTAGGTAGGTAGTCCCAGGCTCCGGCGCGCAGCGCTTCTATACTGCTGGCAACGCTCGGATTGCCGGTCATGACCACCACGATGGTGTCCGGGAAGTGTTCCAGAGTGGCCTTGAGCAAGTCCATGCCGGAGACCTGGGACATATATAGATCGGAAAGGATGATGTCGAACTGGCGCCGCTTGACCGTGTCGAGAGCCTCTTCGCCCCGGCCGATCAGGGTCACGTTGAACCCGTCCATCTTGAGGACAGTGGCACAACTCTCCCGTAGGGTGCGTTCGTCATCGATGACCAGGATGCGGATGCTCGACTTGACATCAGCGGGTATGGCGAGCGGGTCCCGGGGGGCTTTTTCCGTCTGGGACGACGAAGCCGATGATCGAGCAACTGAACTGGCCATCCTGCAACTCCTTATGGATTATGCACGTACGGGCGACGAAGCCGCCTCGGCAACGGGCATTGCGGCAAGGCCAAGCACTTTTCTGCAGACCGACGCAAATACCGCAAAATGCGTCAAACAGTGTACTTGATACCACACCGTGCGGCATGGGTCAACCAGTACCGTTTGACGTAAGCCACATGTATCTGCAAAGTGGGGACCACACGGGTGTGGCGATGTGACAACAGTCACATGATGGGGTAGATCCGGCGGGGTTTCGGGACGGTTGGTGGGTACGGTACTTCCTTTGCAACAACGAGCCGCTTATGGCAGATCATAGCAACGAGAACCTCCCAGTCCGCCTCCCCGAAGAGGGGAACGGCCAGGCAGTCCCCCAGGACGGGCAGCCGCTGGGGCCGGCTCAAGCCATGCCGACCTTCGAATCCCTGGACGAGGAGAGTGGGGGGATTCCCTGGAGCCGGT
>JBDHMR010000041.1:0-8446 GCA_039656035.1 Gemmatimonadota bacterium | reverse complement strand
CGACCGACATGTGGAACGTGTAGTCCACGGCGGCCAGCGACACCGCGCGCGACGCCCAATCCTCGAAGGCGTCCAGCGGTTCATCGTCGGGGCCCGGACAAATCATCTCGATCAGTGTGGTGGTGCCGCCCGCCAGCGCCGCCTTGCTGGCCGATTCATAGTCGTCCCTGGCCAGCGTACCCATGAACGGCAAGTGAATGTGCACGTGAGGGTCGATGAATCCCGGAAACACCATCTTCCCCGCGGCGTCGATGACTTCAACGTTGTTCGGCAATTCCGACAGGTCTATCGTCGGTTCGATACGGGAGATCGTCTCGCCGGCACAGTATATGTCGGCGCGGTAACAATCGGACGCGGTGACAATTTCACCGTTTTTGATGAGGAGGGACATGGGGCGGTGTTTCCGTGACGAGGTTAGATCATACCGCCAATGTAGTGCGGCGATCGGCTGTCAGCTATCAGCTGTTGGCTTGGGAGATTCGTAGGGGCGACGCATGCGTCGCCCTCACCGATCCCAACGCTCATGGCCCATCGCCTTCCGCTACCTCACGAACCCCCGCGACCACCCGATCGACTTCTTCTCGCGTGGTATAGCACGCGCATCCGACCCGAACCAACCCGTCTGGCTGGAGTCCCAAGCGCTCCACCGCTGTCTGAGCGTAGAAATCGCCGTTGGAGACGAACATGCCTTTGTCGGCAAGGAACTGGGCCACCGACTCCGATGAATGCCCCGCCACAGTAAACACCAGCGTGTCGGTCCGTGGCTCGCCTGGTGGGGGGCCATACAACCGGACTGCATCAATGGCCGAAAGACCCGACCACAGTTGGTCGACCAGTTTCTCTCCCCGTGCTCCCAGCTCCGCGTAGCTGTTCTCCAATCGGTTGCGTACTGACCCGTCCTCCCCGGACAGCGAGGCCAACCACTCGACGCCAGCGGCTGCACCGACTATTCCCTCATGGTTGAGCGTGCCCGTCTCGAAGCGCTCCGGAGGATCCTGTCCAGCCGGTAGCAGTCGAGGAGGATCGAGAACTTCCAGGAGATCCAGGCGCCCGTACAGAACGCCGAGATGGGGGCCGTAGAATTTGTATGGTGAACAGACGAACATATCCGCGCCGAGCGCCTCCACATCCGGCAAACGGTGAGGAGCGTAGTGGACCCCGTCGACGTAAACCAGGGCGCCTACCCCGTGAGCCATGTCGGCCGCCCGGCGCACGTCGGTCACTGTGCCAAGGGCGTTGGAGGCCGCGCCGATGGCCAGCAGCGCCGTGTGGGCGGTAAGCTGTTGCGCCAGGTCGTCCCAGTCGAACCGCCCCGTTTCGGGCACCATCCGCGCGGTTCGGACCCGCACATCCGAGTCTTTTTCCAGTTCCCGCCAGGGATCCACGTTGGCGTGGTGGTCCAACTCGGTGACGACCACCTCGGCGCCGCCCGGAAACGACCGCGCCAGCGCCCGGGAGGCGTGTAGCGTCAGGGTGGTCATGTTGGCGCCAAAGACGACTTCAGCGGCCCGGCACTTCAGGAACGCGGCAAATACCGACCGGGCGTGGTCCAGGGCCTCGTCGGTCTCGGCACTGGTAGGGTAGGGCCAGTGGGTGTTGGCATTGTGGTGGTGGAGGTAATCGACCATCGCCGCGGACACGGCCCGGGGGACCTGAGTGCCGCCGGGTCCGTCGAAATAGGCGACGGGGAAGCTATTGTGCACGCGTTCGAGTGCGGGGAACTGCGGACGAATGTCCTCTACGTCTGTGACTGGCATGTGGTAGGCTGGTAGCTGGTGGCAAGTGGCAAGTGGCAAGTGGCAAGTGGCAAGTCGGAAACTACCGCCCTACAGCCTTACCGCCATACCGCCATACCGCCCGCTATCGCCGCACTGCTCCATCCAACTCCCACGCCGGGTCGATAGCCACGCCGAGGTGGTCGAGCGCGGTCACGGCCACATCAACAACAAAGGGACCGTCAGGTCGATCGGCGGCCAGCGAATCGGGTGTGGACCCGCTGGCCAGGTAAAATATGGTGCGCTCCTCGAGAGACTGCCCACCATGCCCGCCATTGTCGCTCCGGCCATGGTCGGTGCTCATGAGGATGAGCCAATCCTCGTTGTGGTAACTGGCTCGAGCCCGAACCGCGGCGACCAGTTGTCCCACTTGTACATCGGCCGCTTCAATCGCGGCCAGGTAGAGCGGGTCGAGCGAACTGGTGTCGTGGCCCACGATGTCGATGTAACCGAGGTATACGAAGGCGGCGTCGGGGTCGGCGTTGGTGAGGTGGTCGACGGCGGTGAGGACGCTCAAGGAATCAGCGACATCGTAGCCCATCTCTTCGCCGTCGAAGGTGATTTTGACGTCGATGGCGTCACTGAAGAGCGGCCCACCATCCACCGGCTCGCCCAACGGCGGCCAGTCGAGAACGGCAAAAGTGTTGAAAGTGGAATCGACCTGTTCCAACCGGGTGAGGAAGTCGGGGTATCGATCGTATGCGTTCTCGCGGAAATCGTTGTTGTGGACCCCGTGCTTGTCGGCCCACACCCCGATCACCATACTAGACCACCCCGGCCCACTCACAGTCTCCTCACCGGTCCAAGCCTCCACCCTGAAGAACCCCGACTCGGCCAACGCGTCGATGTTCGGAGTATTCGCCTGAGCCAGGATATCCACCCGGACCCCGTCAAGCCCAATGAGCAAGACTTTTGGTCGCGAGGTTTGCTCCGCGCATGCCATCACCAACCAGACAAGACACACCCCACCAAGAAGAAATCGAGACTTCATAGACTTTCGGTAGGTAAAGGAATCCCGCCCATGCCACGATCCGCTGTCAGCTGACGGCTGATAGCTGACAGCTGACGGCCGCAGGCCGTCACGGCACTTCCCTCTCCAACTCATCCAGCCAATTGAGCACGATCTCCAACCGGCGAGGACGCTGCACACCTGGTGTCTTGACCAGCAGGAATCGTTCGCCGTCCGCAGTGACGTCCCCATCGCCGTATTCACCGCGGAACAAGAGCACCGGACGGCCGGTGTTGCCGGTCGCCAGATCCACCGGTACCGCCAGGGTGCTGTCGCCGATGCCGTAGATGAACTCGCGGCCTCCCTTGGTCCAGGCCCAGGCCCAGCCGCCGGTAGTGGATACTTGTCGTTTCCTAACCGACGGATCGGGATACGATTGCAGGTAGACCTCTCTGCGCCCTGATTCGTCGGACGTGTAGGCGATCCACTTGCCGTTGGGAGCGAACTGTGGCGATTGCAAATCGTGATCGGTTGCCAGATACAGCCTGGGCTCACGGACCTCACCTTCCAGCGGGAGGAGCCAGATTTGGCCTCCTCCTGGAACAGACTTCACATAGGCCAGGATACTGCCATCGGGTGATATCGACCCCGGTAACTTGTCCGTGTCACTGGCAAGTAGCGGTTCCGCGCCCTGGCTTCCATCGACATCCAGCCAATAGAGGTCGAACACCGGCCGTTCCGCCATGTAGATCACCCGCTGGCCGTCCGGTGTCCACCGAGGGTTGAAACCACGAGCGGCCTCGAAGGTCAGCCGGGTCAGCAGTTCCCGCTCGAAATCGTGGATCCACACATCCTGGTCGATACCATCCCACAGCGAAAGCGCCACCCGGCTTCCGTCCGGCGACAGCATGACGTTGGCGTACGCTTGCCCCTGGAGAGACGTGGCTGTCTCCAACCCTCGACGGTCGACCCACACCATATCCCGATCAGGCAGCGCCACCGAAGCTTTGACATAGGCCAGATGGCCACTGGCGGAGACGGCAAAAAGGGCCAGCCCATCAGATGGATCCATGGCAACGTCTTCGACCACGGGCACGGCGGACCCGACGACCTCCAGCCGATCAAGATCGAACCGCACCGCACGGATGGACTCATCTCGGGCGAAGAGCAAGTGACCCGACGGCACGTAGCGTCCTGACACCGCGCCATCAACCAGGATGGTGCGCTCACCCGTCTTCAGCGACACCACTTCGAGCCGGGCGCTGTCGATCGGCGTGGAGAAATTGGTGAACAGCACGTGCTCACCGTCGGGGAGTATCTGCGGCCACCAGTGGGCCAACTCGCGCCGGGCGGGGTCGGGGGTAGTGATTTCGATCGCCTCGGCGCCGGCCTCATTGGTCCGCCACACCCCACTGAGATAACTCATGGTGTAGACGATGGTGCCGTCGGCACCCCAGTCTCCCCCGCCGAATTGGACATCCGCCAGTTCGACCGGCGAACCTCCAGCCAGACGCACTTTCATCAATTTGTCGCGAAGGGTGAAACCAATCCACGCGCCGTCTGGCGAGAGGAACGCGTTGCGCCCCCGTTCAGTACCGGGAATCAGGTGAAACGCATCCTCATCCAGCCGGCGGGCGAGTAGCTGCCTTTCTCCGTCCACCACGCCTTCAACGACCAACACTTGGCCGTCAGCAGAGAATGCCGGCTTACGCGACTGGAGGTACACCGGGGGCGTCAGTTGCAGCGTAGCATGAACAGGCGATTGTGCTCCCGAGTCCGGACCGCGGAGCGTAGTGATCGCCAGAAAACCCGCCACCAGCGTCATGACCCCGGCCACGGCCCACGCCACGCGAGCCGGTTTCGAGGTGGGAGCAGGCCGAATCTCCCGCTCCATCGACTGGGCCGACACCACCATCGGCCCGCGACCCGCCAACGCCTGGGAAAACTCGGCGGCCGTATGGAACCGGTCGGCCGGCAGCTTGGCCAGGGCCGTGTCTACCGCGCCCGCCACATGGGCCGGCACCGTGTCTCTAGTTACGGAAACCGAGGTGGCCTTCTCGGTGATCACCTTGGCCACGATTGCTTGCGCTGTTGAGCCGGTATAGGGCGGATCGCCGGTGAGCATCTCGTAGAGCACCGCACCGAGCGAATACACGTCGCTCCGGGCGTCGACCTCCCGGTCGCCCATGGCTTGCTCGGGGCTCATGTACTGCGGTGTGCCGATCGAGAGCCCGGTCTCGGTCATCCGCGTGGCGCCCGCGTGGCTCACCGCCAGGGCGATACCGAAATCCGCCACCAACGCCTGGCCGTCGTGGATCAGAATGTTGTCCGGCTTGATGTCCCTGTGGATGACCTTATGACGGTGGGCATAGTCGAGCGCGCTGGCCACTTGGGTGGTGAAGGTGATCGCTTCGTCGATACCCAGTTGCTTCTCGCGATCGAGCAGGTCGCGCAACGACTCGCCCTGGACGTACGGCATCACGTAGAACAGGAAGCTGTCGGCCTCACCGGAGTCATGTAGCGGCAGGATGTGGGGGTGCTGCAGGTTGGCGGTGACCTTTATCTCCTGCAGGAATCGCTCGGCGCCGATCACCGCGGCCAACTCGGGCCGCAGCACCTTGAGCGCCACCTTCCGGTCGTGCTTGACGTCGTTGGCCAAATAGACGATGGCCATGCCGCCTTGTCCTAATTCGCCTTCGATTTCGTAGCGATCGGACAGGGCGGTGGTGAGGCGGACTTCAGGATCGGACATAGGCTGTTGGCTGTTGGCTAGTGGCTAGTGGCTGACAGTGAATGGCAGGGTCGGACTACTATAAGGAATAACATGCACTCGAGAAAGGGCGCCCTCCGCATCACGGACCGCCCGACCGCCTGACCGCCTGCCCGCCTGTCACCAGACTGACACCCACAATTGTCCCCAACCCGGCAATGAATCCCGGAATCATCTCATACAAGTCGTAAAAATCCGCCTTGAACGCCACCACCCAGATAACCGTAACCAGAAAACCCACTACTATCCCGGCTATGGCGCCCTGACGGGTAGCCCCCTTCCAGAACAAGGCCGCCAACACCACGGGGGTAAAGGCCGCACCCAGCCCCGACCAGGCGAACAGCACGAACCAGAACAGTGCTCGTACTTCGCCAAAGGCAAACATCAGGGCGACGACCCCAATGATGACCGTCGTCAGTTTGCCGTAGGTCGTCAGTCGGCGTTCGCTCGCCTTGGATCCGAGCGTCTTCTGCACCACGTCCCGCACCACCGCCGACGATGCCAGGATCAGCACCGAATCCACCGTGGACATGATGGCGGCCAGCACCAGCACCAGGAAGATGCCGGTGAACACCGCCGGGAACAGCTCGGCGCTCATGATGGGGAAGATGGTCTCGGGGTCCGCCAATCCGGGGAACAGCGCCCGCCCGGCCATCCCGGTCAGCACCGCGCCCACGTCGAACACGATGATGCACACCACCGCTATCAACCCGCCGTTGGCGATGGCGCCGGTGTCCTTGGCCGAGATGAAACGGGTGAGCAGTTGTGGCGCGCCGAGGAAGGCGAGACCGATGCCAGCAAAACTCAGGGCGCTCAGCACTCCCGCCAGCGAAAAGCCGAACGACCCCATAGGCTCGAGCAGCGCCGGATCGAGCGACCGGAGTTGATCCATCAGCGGCAACCAGCCGCCCGCGGCGGCGATGCCAACGATGGGAAGCACCAGCAACCCGGTGAACATCAGCACGCCTTGCAGCACGTCGCTGTAGGCCACGGCCTTGAAGCCGCCCACCGTGGTGTAGAACAAGATCACTCCCGCCCCGATCAACACACCGGTCGGGTAGCTCGTTCCCAGAAACGCGCTGAACGCCTTGCCCGACGCGGTCAACTGGGCCGAGGTATAGGCCGTCACCATGGTGACGATGATGACCATGCTGATGACGCGGATGACATGGCGCGTGTCGCCGAACCGCGCTTCCAGGTAATCGGGTACCGTAATGGCGTCGTACTTGTCGGTCGCCTCCTTGAACGGCCGGGCCACGAAGGCCCAGGCCACAGCCACACCCATCACCTCGCCCAGCACCACCCAGAACGCGTGGATGCCCACCAGATAGCCCATCCCCGTGAGCCCCAGTAGCAGCCAGGCGCTCTCTCCAGTGGTGTTGGCGCTGAAGGCTATGACCCAGGCCGGCAACCGCTTGTGGCCGACATAGTAGCCGCTGATGTCTTTGGATTCCCGACTGCCCCAGAAGCCGATCCCGATCAGGACCAACAGATAGGCCGCGATGACGGCTACGATGGTGGCGGATGCCGTCACCGGGTGCGTCGCCCTCGCCGGTACATCGTTACTTCGATGCCGAAGCCGATCCCTACCGAAGCCAGGATGAGCATCCAGGCACCCCACGAGAGTCCGGCGATCATGGGCTACTCCGAGTCCGGCGCCCCGCCCAGGATCAGCTGAGGCCAGTTGCGATAGTTGAACTTGGTGCGGTCCTGGCCGATCTGGGATTGCCGGTTGTCACCCCAGCAATAAGCCCTGCCGCCGACTTCGAGGGCGCAGGTGTGAGTACCTCCGGCCACGATCTGGGTGAACGGCAAACCACCGTAGACTTCCAGGGGCCACGGTTGACCTTGGCCCCGGTACTCTCGATCGCCGGTCCCCAATTGCCCTACGTGGTCCTCACCCCAACAGTAAGCCTTTCCCGCCGGCGTGATCCCACAGGTATGAATTGGTCCAGCTGTCAATTGGAAGAACTTCAATCCACCCACTACTGCGGTCGGCTCGTTGCGCCGGGTCCATGTGGAATCACCCAATTGCCCCTGCCGGTTCTGGCCCCAGCACCAAGCGACCTCCTGGATCAAGGCACACAGATGGTCGCCCGTGCCGAAGATGAAGTTGAATGTCTTTCCCTGGGACACCAATGCCGGCCGCCGGTAGATGGAATCGGTGTACTCGATTAGGTCCACGCCACCCCAGCAATAGACTCCACCGCTTCCCTCCAGCCCGCACGAGAAGTCGAACGCTGCCATGAGCTGATTGAAGGTGTGCCCGCCAACGACCTTCGTGGGCACTTCGGCAATGTTCTGCCTGTTCCAGGAACGGCCATCTCCCACCTGCCCCGAGCCGCTATTGCCCCAGCAGTAGGCGTCCCCCTCACCCGTCAGGGCGCACACTTGGAACTGCCCCGTCACGATCGACTCGAACGTCTGGTCGGTCTTGACCGCGGTGGGAGCGAACTTCTCACCGGTGGTGGTCCCATCGCCGACTTGGCCATCGAAGTTGTAGCCCCAGCAGTACCAGCGTGGGATACCTGTTGGGATCCTGCTGACCGGTGCGTTTGCCGTCGCCGATCTGGCCGTACTGGTTGCTGCCCCAGCAGTAGGTGGCCTTGGACTTGGCAATACCGCAGGTATGGGACCCGCCGGCCGCCAAGGTCACGAATTCGAGGGTATCGCTGGCCTGGCCAGCGGACCCCACCATGGGAAGGGCCAGCAACAGCACGTTGAGCATCTGGATCCTCGGTTGGCGGAATATCAGGCGAACTACCCACCTAGGCATACGATTCGCTAGATTATACGGTTCTGCGCCTGAAATCAGCAAACCGGGGACACCTGGGGAGAGCTCCATGGCCCATACGACGGCACCAAACGTGGCAACGGTTCAACCTGAACCACCGGAAGACATCATCTATCCGGCCACGATCCCGTTCCTGCTGGTCCATTTGGCCGCATTGG
>JBDHMR010000040.1:0-8229 GCA_039656035.1 Gemmatimonadota bacterium | reverse complement strand
TTCACTCTCATCGGCGCTACCACGCGGTTTGGACTCCTTACGCCGCCGATGAGAGCGCGGTTCGGCATGGTCGAGCGACTCAACTTTTATCCGGAATCAGATCTCGCCGTCATCCTCACCCGATCGGCCAAATTGCTGGACGTGCCCATCGAGGAGGACGGAGCAGCGGAGATCTCCCGTCGAAGCCGTGGTACTCCGCGGGTCGCCAACCGCCTGCTAAGACGGGTCCGCGACTACGCCCAAGTGAAGGCCGATGGACATATTACCGCGGCGGTGGCGCGGGATGCGCTCGAGCGGCTGAACGTCGACGAATTCGGCTTGGACGACATGGACGGACGCATCGTCAGGACCATCATCGAGAAGTTCGACGGCGGACCGGTGGGAGTGGGTACCGTGGCTGTGGCCGTCGGTGAAGACAGCGGCACCATCGAAGAAGTCTACGAACCGTATCTAATCCAGCAGGGACTACTCGAGCGAACCCCGCGGGGACGTTGCGCCACATCCCTCGCCTATCAACGCTTTGGCTATCACCGCACAGAATCCCAGACCACGATCTTTGACGGGTAGGCACGCCTACCGCACGGCGGACTTCGACTACCCGCTCCCCGAACAGCTCATCGCCCAGGTTCCGAGTGCGCTGCGGGGAGACAGCCGCATGTTGATCGTAGACCGAACCCGGGCGGACGGGCCGGCAGCCCTTCGCGACGGAGTGTTTTCCGAGCTCCCGTCACTGCTCGAGTCGGGCGACCTCCTGGTCATCAACACAACCAAGGTGCGTCACGCACGCCTCATCGGCACCCGACCATCGGGCGCGCCGGCAGAGGTGCTCCTCATCCACCCATCGGTGAACGACACATGGATCGCGATCGGTCGACCGGGCTCGGCGCTACGTCCAGGTAAGCGGATCGAGCTACCGGAAGGGATGGCGGTGGAGACACTGGAAATTCTAACGAATGGAGAGCGCGTGGTGCGCTTCCTGGGTGGCTCTGCTGCCGATGCGATGGATCGTTTCGGGGCCCTGCCACTTCCGCCATACATCGATCGGCCGCCGGAGACCGAGGACGAGGTTCGGTACCAGACCGTCTACGCCGAGCGTCCGGGTAGCGTGGCGGCGCCTACAGCGGGGCTCCATTTCACCGAAGCACACCTTCAACAAATCAGCGAAGCCGGCGTCGACATCGCCTCGGTTGACCTCGAGGTCGGTCCGGGCACTTTCAAACCAGTCGAGGAGGAGGATCTCGAGAACCATCCCATGCACCCAGAGCAATACGAGATCCCCGAGGACACGGCATCCAAGATCGCGGCGACGCGCGCGCGGGGTCGCCGCGTGTGGGCAGTCGGTACTACGGTTGTCCGTACGCTCGAAAGTGCGGTACAGACGGACGGCACCGTTAACAGCGGCCAGAGTAGCACTCGCTTGATGATCACCCCCGGGTATTCATTCCGCATAGTCGACGCCCTCATCACCAACTTCCACTTGCCGCGGTCGACACTGCTCATGCTGGTGAGTGCGTTCGCCGGCCACGAACGGACCATGGCTGCCTACCGGCATGCCGTTGACCAGCGGTACCGGTTCTACAGTTACGGTGATGCGATGGTGATCGTATGAAGTCGAAATGCGCGCCGGCGCCCGAGGAAAACTGAGGGTGTTCGATTTTCACCTCGAAGCGACCATCGGTGCGGCTCGCGCGGGCACCTTGCTATTGCCCCATGGGGAGGTTCAGACACCTACTTTCATGCCGGTCGGAACCCACGGCGCCGTGCGCGGCCTTCATCCCACGGAAGTCGAACAGGCCGGCGCCCAGATCATCCTGGGCAACGCCTACCACCTCCATCTACGCCCCGGCGAGGATCTCATCGCAGAAATGGGCGGTCTCCACGAATTCACCACCTGGCCCAAGCCGATGCTGACGGATTCGGGCGGATTCCAAGTATTCTCGCTGGATGGCATGCGCCGTATCAGCGAAGAAGGGGTTGAGTTCCAGAGTCACATCGACGGATCGAAGCGCACTATCACGCCGGAGCAGGCTGTCGAAATCCAGTGGGCCCTCGGTGCCGACATTGCCATGGCGTTCGACCATGTGGTTCCGGGCCAGGCGGACCACACGCTTGCCAGCGACGGCCTGGAGCGGACGCTGCGCTGGCTGGATCGCTGCCGGGACCGGCACCAGGCGTTGTGTGACGAAGACCCGACGCGGCAAACATTGTGGCCCATTGTCCAGGGCGGGACCTTCGACGAACTGCGCCTGCGATCGGCGGAGGAGACCATAGCCCGCGGACCCTGGACCGGAGTAGCCATTTGTGGCCTTTCCGTGGGTGAGACGAAGGAGGTAATGCGGCGGGTTCTCGACGCTCTGGAGCCGGTCCTGCCGAGGGATACACCTCGTTATCTTATGGGAGTCGGGTTTCCGCCGGATCTGTTGGACGGCATCGAGCGAGGGGTGGACCTGTTCGATTGCGTCGCGGCCACACGCAACGGTCGCCACGGAAGCGCGTGGACGACTAGGGGCAAGGTCAACGTGCGTGCCGCCGTCAATCGAGCCTCCTCGGAACCGCTGGACCCCGATTGTGACTGTGAGACATGCGGCCGTTTCAGCCTGGGGTACCTGCGCCACCTCTTCGTGGCGGGCGAGATGCTGGGCCTTCGGCTGGTCTCCATACACAATGTTCGGTTTCTCATCCATCTGGCGGAACAGGCCCGCCACCACATTCTTGACGGATCGTTCGATCGCTGGCGCAGCGATTGGCTCCAACGCTATAACGACAGGGGTTCGATGTGACCATCACGTTGCTGAACATCGTGGCGCAGGAAGGGAGCAAGACCGGCTTCGGCGGATCGGCACTGATCATCCAGCTGGGCCTCATTGCCCTGGTGTTCTATTTCCTGATCATCCGGCCACAGTCCCAGGCACGAAAGAAACACGAAGCGCTGTTGGAAGACCTCAAGAAGGGCGACCAGGTAGTGACGTCCGGGGGCCTGATGGGCAAGGTAAAGTCCATAGACGGAACTCGGATTACCGTGGAGAGCGGCACCGCGGAGGTCATTGTTCACCGCCAAAAAATCGTCCAGGTCGGTGATGCGGTCGCCCCGGGAGGAGGTGGCCGCTAGTGGCCGTGCTGCCAATCCACCTTCTCGGCTCTCCGGTCCTCAGGGAACAGAGTGACACCATCGACACGGTGGACGACGCCACCAGAGAATTCGTGGGCGATCTGTTCGAGACGATGGACGCCGCAGATGGCATCGGCTTGGCAGCCAATCAGGTCGGGGTCAAGCGGCAGGTGGCCGTTGTCGGCATTGACGACGACCGGTTCGTCCTGATTAATCCGGTCATTGTGGAATCGGACGGGAAGGACACGGCCGAGGAAGGCTGCCTCTCCATTCCCGACATCTATGCCGACGTCAAGCGGTTTTCCAGCATCGTCGTCGAAGCCCTCGATGTGGACGGTCAGCTCCGGCGCATCGAAGCCGACGGCCTGAAAGCCAGGGCCATCCAGCACGAGATGGATCACCTCGACGGAGTCCTGTTCCTGGATCGGCTCAGCCCCCTCAAGCGCCGCGTACTTACCAATCGCTGGAAAAAAAGCGGCAAGGACACCCCCAACCATCTCCTGGACGTGACACCGGCCTCGAAGACCTCCGGCTAATGCGCATCGTGTTCTTCGGCACGCCCGAGTTCGCTGTGCCGTCCTTGCGAGCACTGATCAATGAAGCCCACGAAGTGGTCGCGGTGGTCACCCAACCCGACAAACCGCGCGGTCGATCCCGATCAGTTCTCGTGCCGCCACCGGTCAAGAACCTCAGCCTCGAGCACGGCCTCCCCGTACTACAGCCGGAACGCCCCACGGGAGACCTCTTCGCCGCCGCCCTTCAGCGATTGCGTCCCGAGATTGGTGTGGTCGTGGCCTATGGTCACATCCTCCGTCCCAGAATCCTCGAAATCCCCGATCGCGGAATGTTCAACGTACACGCCTCCCTCCTGCCCAGGTGGCGCGGCGCTGCCCCGATCCAGAGGGCCATCCTCGAAGGCGATCCGCTCACCGGCGTAAGCATCATGCAGATGACCCCCGGCATGGACACCGGCCCGGTGCTGCACCGTCTCCAGACGACCATCCGCGTGGGAGAGACGGCCGGGGAATTATCTCCCAGACTGGCGGACCTCGGTGCCCTAGGGCTAATGACGGCTCTCGAAGCCATCGAGCAAGACACGGCCACATTCGAAACCCAGGACGAGTCGGCCGCGACTCACGCCCCAAAGGTGACCCGTGCCATGGCCCGAATCGATTGGAACGATCCCGCCGACCGGGTAGCCCGCCAGACACTGGCCTACGATCCGGCGCCGGGTGCCTGGACCCAGTTGGGGAACGCGCCGGTCAAATTGTTTCGCGGCGAGGCCATCCCAGCCACGGCGGAGCCGGGCACCATCCTCGACGCGGGGGACAAGCTCCTGGTCGCTTGTGGCTCGGGTGCCGTGGCCATGAGGGAGGTTCAGCCGGCCGGCAAGAGGAGACTCTCGGTAGCCGAATGGACACGGGGCCGGGACGATCTCCCCGGCCTGGTACTCGAGTGAGGCCGCTCCCGCGGCTTCACGCCTTCACCAATCACGACGTTCTCGAAGCACCGGATTATCGAGTTCGCTTGGCGGCGATCGCCGCCGTTGGGCCGGCTGTAGCCCTGCACGCGCGCGATCGGCAAGCGAGCGACAGGGTGCTGACCGACGTCACCACGAGAATGCTGGCCCACGCCCGGCCACCTGAAGCGGCTACTTTCGTCAACACGCGCGCGGATATCGCAGCGGCACTCGGAGCGCAGGGCGTCCAGTTGGGCGGAGCCGACCTGTCGCCACGAGACGCGCGAAAGGTCTATCCCGACGGGTGGATAGGGGCATCGGTCCACAGTGAATCGGAGGCGCGCCAGGCAATCGATGAGGGCGCCGATTTTCTGGTGGCCGGTAGTATCTTCCAAACAGACACCCACCCCGACCAGCCGGCATCCGGCTTGGAACTCATCTACCGGATCGCTGGGCTGGGGCGGCCAGTGATCGCCATTGGCGGGATCACGGCGGAGCGTACCGAGCAAGTCCGCCAGGCTGGAGCCTACGGGGTGGCTACCATATCGGCGCTGTGGCGAGCACCTGATTCCGGTGCGGCCGCAGTGGCACTCCTGGCACCGTGGATGGAATCCGATGAATGAACTCACCGTGACCATCAATGGCGAACCTCGCCGAGTTCCCGGACCGGCCACGGCGCGGAGCCTCCTCGAGCACCTGGGGCTCGACCCGCGCGGTGTCGTCGTCGAACTCAACGAGGAAATCGTTCGCCGGCCGCGACTGAGTGAAACGGTCATCGACGACGGAGACCGAATCGAGGTAGTGCACTTCGTAGGCGGTGGTTGACAGCACTCGCCGACTCAACGCATGAAGGACGATACCATGACCAGTACCCTCAAACCCGCGACTGGCTACCAGGACACGGCACTCACCATTGGCGGGCACACGTTCCATTCCCGTCTTCTCGTGGGGACCGGGAAATATCAGTCCAACGAAGAAATGATGGCCACGTTGGATGCGTGCGGCGCCGAAGTGGTGACCGTGGCGGTCCGCCGGGTGGACCTGGACAGAACGAACGATGAGAGCCTGCTGCACCACCTCGACCCGGACCGGTGGTTTCTCCTCGCCAATACCGCCGGATGCTACTCGGCGGACGAAGCAGTGCGCTACTCACGCCTGGCACGGGAAGCGGGCTTCAACGACTTCATCAAGCTGGAGGTCATCGGCGACAAGGAAACTCTGCTGCCGGACGTCGAAGGCCTCCTCGAAGCAACTCGCATTCTCGTGGCTGAAGGATTCACCGTCCTGGCCTACACCAATGATGACGTGGTGACGGCCCTGAAACTCGAGGAAGCAGGGGCGGCGGCGGTCATGCCGCTGGCCTCGCCAATAGGAAGCGGGCTCGGCTTGCTCAACCCCTACAGCATTCGCACCATCAAGCGCCGCCTGTCGGTCCCGGTCATCGTCGACGCGGGCGTCGGCACGGCGTCGGACGCGTGCCTGACCATGGAACAGGGAGTCGACGGCATTCTCATGAACACGGCTCTGGCGGAGGCCGAGCGGCCAGTGGCCATGGGTCACGCCATGCGACTGGGCGTGGAGGCCGGTCGCGCGGCCTACCTGGCAGGACGCATGCCCCGCCGGGAGATCGCGGTACCGTCCAGCCCGGTCTCGGGCATGCTCGACGGTTCTACGCCATAGCGCCGGTGCAACAGCAGGACTCCCCCGAAGGTGCGGCAGCGCGACGAGCTGCGTGCGCCGTTCTGCAGCAAGTTCGTGCAGGCCAACCGTTTGACCGTGCCCTAGATAGAGCGGCGGCAACCTTGAGCGACCTCGACCGCCGGTTCGTTCACGAGGTCTCTGCCGGCGTGCTTCGTCAGCAGGACGCCATCGACGAAGTGCTGGCACCGCTAACCACACACGGTTGGAACCGGGTGCCGGATCAACTCAAGGACGTCTTGCGGCTGGGCGTTTACCAGTTGCGCTACCTCGACCGCGTTCCCCCGCACGCAGCGGTGTCAACCTGCGTCGAAGTTGCGCGTATCCTGGCGGGAGAGCGTTCTTCGGGATTCGTCAACGCAGTTCTGCGCAAGGTCGCCAGCGAACGGCCGTCTCAACCGACAACACGGAGCCCGGTCACACTGGCGCGGGAGTTTTCCCACCCTGACTGGTTGGTGGACCGTTGGGTAGACCGTTTCGGCGAGCCCGAAACGCGAGAACTCCTGGCTTGGAACAATCGTCGTCCGGCGATGGTCTTGCAGCCGGCCCGACAGACGCTCGACGCCGTTCGTGAAACGATTCAGGCGGCCGGCGTTCCCACCGAGGACGTGTCTCAGGGAATGGGCCTGATAGTAGAGGGACGCAGGCCGACCGCGCTCCCCGGATTCGCTGAAGGCGCCTTCGTGATCCAGGATCCAGCACAGGCGTGGGTCGTCCGCTATGCGTCTTTTCCGGCGGGGAGTACCGTCCTCGACGCGTGTGCGGCACCGGGCGGAAAGACCGTGGCTCTGGCCCATACGGCTGGCCTGGTGGTGGCGGCGGACAAACGGCGCAATCGTATTCCCCGGTTGCGCCAGAACCTGGAGCGGGCCGGCGGAGGCACGGTGGAGCTCCTGGTGGCCGACGCCGAAGCGCCGGCGATAGGACCGGTCGATTGTGTTCTCCTCGACGCTCCCTGCTCAGGCACGGGCACCTTCGCTCGTCATCCTGATGCCCGGCACAGATTGCAGCCGGGAGATGTCGACCGGTTGGCGGAATCTCAAACCGCCATCCTGGAGGGGAGCCACTCCGCGGTGCGCCCGGGCGGGCTGTTAGTTTACGCCACATGCTCATTGGAACCGGAAGAGAACGAACGCCAGGTGGACCGTTTCCTTGCCAGCCACAGCGGATTCCAGCGGGAGACACCGGACGGTATGCCGGTCGAAATGCTGTCGCCAGTGGGTGACCTCGTCATTCTGCCTCAGCTGCACGGCATGGATGGGGCGTATGCCGCCAGACTGAGGCGGGACGCCGGATGAAGGTACGGCGCCACCTCCCGCCGCTCAGGCAGCGAGGCCCGGTTCAGTGGCCGAAACTCCCCCGGCTACCGAAGATGGGCGCGCTCAGCGTCCTCCCGTGGCTCGCTGGAGCGGCTGTACTGGGGTACCTTGTCACCGTCTTCTGGTTGTTCCCGGAGCCAATCCTGGCGACCGACACCGCCGTACCCCGCGTCCTCGACCTGGCCCAGGCCGAGGCTGAGGCCCGTCTGGCCGAGGTCGGCCTGCGCGGCCGGGTGGTCGATACCCAGCCGCACCCCGCCGCTCCGGCCGGCACGGTTACTTGGCAGGACCCGCCACCGGCGGTTGAGGCCCCAGCCGGCGCCGTCATCAGGCTGACGATCAGCCGGGGCCCTTTGACTCGCCCGATCCCCGACGTAGTGGGATTGGACGCTGCCCTGGCTGAAGAAATCCTGGAGGCCGGTGGGTTTGAAATCGGCCGGGTGGATTCGATAGCGGCATTGTCGGATTTAGGCACCATCGTCGTTACCAGGCCCGCCGCCGGAGTGGCGCGCGCCCCGGGGTCAGGCGTGCAACTGGTAGTGAGTCAAGGACCGGCCGTCATCCCGGTACCGAACGTGGTCGGGCTGACACACCGGGAGGCGTGGGAGCGCCTCGATGAAGCGGGACTTCATGTGGGCCGCGTC
>JBDHMR010000039.1:0-10563 GCA_039656035.1 Gemmatimonadota bacterium | reverse complement strand
GGAGGAGGAGGCGGTGTTACCAGCCATGAAGGTTGGGCCGCGAGGGCGTACAGCCCAAACGCCACCGCAATAATGAACGCAAAGGGTAGCAGGCGTGCTTCCTTGGCCTTGGGGACGTCCTCTCTGGACTTGGCCAAGCGCTCCGCCTCATCGCGAACTGCAAGCTCCCTCGCTTCCGCGAGTGCTTTCTTGATGTTGTCAGGCCCCTGACCGGGCGCCGGCGGCTGTCCCATCGAATCGCCTCAGGGTTACGGAACACGGAGTATGCAAAAATATGCAACAATTGGGCCGCGGGGGCACCGTGCCTCAATCGGTAACTGTCTCTCCGGCCAGGGCGCGCTCGATCTGGCCGGGAAATGTCCTGATGTCGATGGGTTTGGTAATGTATCCGTCGAACCCGGCTTCGAGGGCCCGCTCACGGTCGCCGGCCATGGCGTGGGCGGTCAGTGCCACTACCCGGCAATCCGGCACCGCGGAGGACCGGATGGATTCGAGCAAGGCGAATCCGTCCTGGCCGGGTAGCTGGATGTCCATGAGCACCAGGTCGGGGCGCTCGTCGCCGATGGATTCCTTCAACCGTTCTCCATCGGCCCGCTCGATGATTTCGTGGTGTTTCAGTGCCAGGATGGTCCGGAACAGCTTCATGTTGTCGTTGTTGTCTTCGACGATCAGAATCTTGGCCATTACGTCCCTTCCCGTTCCCCCGTGCCGTACGCGACGGTGCTCCGCTCAATATAATGTGGCCGCCTTCCAGGGGCGTACCGGTAGGAGCGCCGGGCCCAGTCAATTGTGATTCGCTGGGCCATCGGGTACAATTGACCGTCCCATAACCGCCTCCAGCCACCAGGTTCCAGTGCCGTACCGCCATGGCCGACTCGCAATGCTCCATCAGCCAACCTTTGCGGTTGCAGGTTCAGGTGTTTCTCTGGGCGGTAACAACGAGGAGGGCTCATGATCGTGCAAGGCACGGTCACGGTTCCTGGTGACAAGAGCATCACCCACCGATTGTTGTTGCTCGCGGCGCTCGTTCGCGGGACCAGCGAAATCCGCAACCCACTTACGTCGCTCGACGCCCGGTCGAGCGCGACCGTGCTCCGGCGGCTCGGGGCCGAGGTATCACCACTGCGCAGCGGCCGCTCCGTCCGGGTCGGTGGATCTGGGCGCTTCCAGGCGCCCGATCGTGACCTGTATTGCGGCAACTCGGGCACCACCGCCCGGTTGCTCCTCGGGGCGCTGGCCGGCCATCCCTTCACTGCCAAGGTGACCGGCGACCGTTCGCTCAGGCGGCGGCCCATGCGACGCATTACCAAACCACTACGGCAGATGGGCGCCACGGTCCACGATGATGAGATGGACGGCTTGCCGGTGACCATCACTGGTGGCCCCCTTCGCCCCATCGAGTATGAAATGCCCGTGTCCAGCGCCCAGTTGAAAGGGAGTCTCTTGCTGGCGGGGCTGGTCGGCGAGGTAGCCGTAGCCGTGCGCCAACCGATGGGCCGGTCGCGCGATCACTCCGAGCGCTTGCTGAGGTCCCGGGTGACGCCTCCTCGGCGGCATTCCCCTTGGGCGTGGCGATGCTGGCACAGGGAGGTCAATTGCGCATTGCCGGGGTCGGCCTCAACCCGACACGAACCCACTACTTGGCAGTGCTCCGGCGCATGGGAGCAGAGATCGGAATCGAGGAGAGGTCGGCTCAGGCGGGAGAGCCGGTAGGCGACCTCATTATCGGTCCCGCCCAACTCGAGGGCGTCGAAGTGGCAGCCGAGGAGATCCCATCGTTGATCGACGAGATCCCCATGCTGGCCGTGTTGGCGAGTCGGGCACAGGGGACTACGGTGTTTCGCGAAGCGGGCGAACTCAGAGTAAAGGAAAGCGACAGGTTGGGTCTCCTGGCCTCCAACATCCGGGACCTCGGTGGCTTGGCCGAGGTATCCGGCAACGATCTGGTAATCGAGGGCGCCGACTATCGGCCGGCCGGTACCGTCCGAACAGAGAGCGACCACCGGTTGGCCATGGCCTTCGCCGTCCTGGGGACCGTGCCGGACGCGCGAGTGTTGGTGGACGACATGGGGTGTGCCGACGTGAGTTACCCCGGGTTCAGGAGCATGATCCGCGGCTTGGGGCGAGGCAACAAGTGAGTCACGTAGTAGTCGCCATCGATGGCCCCGCGGCCTCCGGCAAGTCGAGTACGGCGCAAGCAGTAGCCACCGGTCTCGGATTCCGCCACCTCGATTCTGGGGCTCTCTATCGTGGAGTGAAGTGGGGTGTCGATCTATTGCCGCGCCCCGGCGATTTCGAAGTGGTAGCCGCGGAGCAGGTGCCTGACGCCTTGCTGCGAAGCGCCAAGGTAACGGAGCACGTGTCCGAGATAGCCGCTCTGGCGGAAGTGCGGGCCTGGGTGAATGAGCACCTCCGGGGAGCTGCCCGAGCGGGCGGGGCGGTGGTGGTGGATGGCAGGGACATCGGATCGGTGGTGTTCCCCGAGGCGCAGCTCAAGGTCTACCTCACCGCCAGTCCGGCGGCCCGGGCCGAGCGCCGGTTGCGCCAGCGAGGGGAGGTGGTCGACCCCGATCAACTACGGGGCGAGACGGAGGCGCTGGCCGCGCGCGACCACGCCGATTCCACCCGTGAGGTGGCCCCACTGGCACAGGCTGCGGATGCCGTGGCACTCGACACCAGCCACCTCTCGTTCCAGGAACAGGTGGCCCGGATCATCGAGCTTGCGCGGTCTCGCCGCCTTGCTCCTTGATTGCCAAGCCAGTATCATTCTATGCTACTCCGCTCGGGCACTTCGGCCCGGGTGGGGTTGGACCTCTGACCCCGTGGGTGCGGGCCGACCCGCGGGCTGTAAGGACTTTCGACCATCATCATGACTGAGAACGCCACCGAAACCCCGCAGCCTCCCATTGAAGAACTGATCGAAGAGCCCAATCTCCGCGTTAGAGCGGACCTGTACGACGAATCGTACAGCGACGAAGAGTACCAGGAGATGCTGGCGATGTACGAGGGCACCATGGCCTCGATCGCCGAAGGCGAGATCATCGCGTCAAAGGTTCTTCGCGTTACCGACAACGCCGTCATCCTCGATTTGGGCTTCAAGTCCGAGGGCTCGGTACCCCTCGAGGAATTTCCCGATCCCAGCGCGCTCGAAGTGGGCACAGAGGTCGAAGTCTTCCTCGAGCATCTGGAAGACCAGGATGGGGCGGTGGTGCTGTCGAAGAAGAAGGCCGACTTCATGCGGGTGTGGGAGAAGATCCGCATGGCTCACGAGAGCGACGAGCCGGTCGAAGGGATGCTGGTCAAGAAGATCAAGGGTGGTGTGGTCGTCAACCTGATGGGCGTCGACGCGTTCCTTCCGGGGAGCCAGATTGCGCTCCGGCGCGTGCCCAACATCGACGAGTTGCTGGGACAGTCGTACGAATTCAAGATCATCAAGCTCAACAAGCGCCGCCGGAACATTGTGGTGAGCCGCCGGGTCATCCTGGAGGCCGAGCGGGCCAACAAGCGCGAACACCTGATGAAGGAACTGGAGAACGGTCAGGTACGGGCCGGCGTGGTCAAGAATATCACCGACTTCGGCGCCTTCATCGACCTGGGCGGCGTGGACGGTCTGCTGCACATCACGGACATGTCCTACGGCCGGGTGTCCCACCCGAGCGAGATGGTGCAGATCGGTCAGGAACTCGAGGTCAAGATCCTCGATATCGACTGGCAGCGCGAGCGCATCAGCCTCGGCATGAAGCAGCTGCAGAACTATCCGTGGAAGGGTGTCACCGAGAAGTATCCGGTGGGGAGCCGGGTGCAGGGCAAGGTGGTGTCGATTACCAACTACGGCGCCTTCGTCGAGCTCGAGCCCGGCATCGAAGGCCTGGTCCACATCTCCGAGATGAGCTGGACGCGCAACGTGCGCCATCCCTCGAAGGTGGTCAGCATCGGTGAGACCATCGAGGCGGTGGTGCTCAAGGTTGACGAGAGCGAGGAGAAGATCTCCCTGGGGATGAAGCAGACCGAGCAGGATCCGTGGATGGTGTTGCCACTCAAGTACCCGGTGGGCACGCGTATCACGGGCAAGGTCCGCAACCTGACGAGCTTCGGCGCCTTCGTCGAAATCGAAGCCGGCATAGACGGACTGATTCACATCTCCGATTTGTCCTGGACCAAGCGGGTTCAGCATCCATCGGAAGTGATCCAGAAAGGCGACGAAGTCGAGGTGGTCATCCTCAACATCGACGGCGACAACAAGCGGATTTCTCTGGGCCTCAAGCAGGCTACGGACGATCCCTGGCTCAAGATCGGGGAAACCCTCCCCATCGATACAGAGCTCAAGGGTCACGCCGTTCGCATGATGGACAAGGGCGTCGTCATCGACATCGGCGACGACCTCGAAGGTTTTGCGCCGATGTCCCAGCTTGGCCTGGCCGAGACCGCGGACCCCAGCGAGGCCATCATCGAGGGGCAGCCGCTCGAAGTGAAGGTGCTGGAGGTCGACCCGATCCACCATCGGATCGTAGTGGCCGTCATCAGCTACCCCGAGTTCACCGAGGCCGACCTCGTCAAGCGCGCTCCGATCCCCGAGATGGACGACGACGAGTCGGAAGAAGTGGATCCCGGTAGACCTGTCACTGACGAGGCACCGGAAGCTTCCGCCGAGCCGGCGGCCGAGGAGACGGTCGAAGAGGCCCCTTCAGACGAAGCGCCTGCTGAGCAGCAGGCGGATGAAGTAACCGCGGCCGCGGACGCCGTAGAAGAGCCAGCCGAGGCCAAGGCTGAGCCGCAGCCGGAACCCGCTGCTGATGAGCCTGAAGCACAGCCCGAAACGGCGGCGAGTGCCGAGGAGCCGAAGGACGATTCTGAAACGACGGCAGATGCCGAGGCGCCGGAGCCGGAGGCCGAGCCGAAAGCAGCGCAGTAGCCATCTGTTCTAGGTAGCATCACGCGAGGGGCCCCGGGGAACGGGGCCCTTTCGCTGTCACAGCCAGGTGAGGCAAGCCATGCCCGAACCCCGGGAACTCCTGGATCGACTCCACCGCAAGCAGGCCGAGGCCGAGCAGGGTGGTGGTTCCGAACGCATCGCCCGACAGCACGCCAAGGGCAAACTCACGGCGCGCGAACGCCTGGATCTGCTGCTGGACGAGGGATCGTTCGTCGAGCTGGATCGATTCGTCACCCATCGCACCACCGACTTCGGGTTGGAGGATCAGCGCGTCCTGGGCGACGGTGTCGTTACCGGGTACGGGCGGATCGATGGCCGGCTGGTTTACGTCTTCTCGCAGGATTTTACGGTATTCGGCGGGTCGCTCTCGGAGGCACACGCGGAGAAGATCTGCAAGGTGCTCGATTTGGCGGTGCGGAATGGGGCGCCGATGATCGGACTCAACGACTCGGGTGGCGCCCGCATTCAGGAAGGTGTCGTGTCGTTGGGCGGGTACGCCGACATCTTCCTGCGAAACACGCTGGCCTCCGGTGTCGTGCCGCAGATCTCAGCCATACTCGGACCCTGTGCCGGCGGAGCCGTCTACAGTCCAGCCATCACCGACTTCATCTCGATGGTCCGCGGCGTGAGCTACATGTTCGTTACCGGACCCAACGTGGTGAAGACCGTGACGCACGAGGACGTGTCCCTGGAAGAGCTCGGTGGTACCGATATCCACGCCTCCACTTCCGGCGTGGCCCACTTCGCCTATGACACCGAGCCTGAATGCCTGGCGGGATTGCGAGAGCTGATCGGGTTTCTCCCCAGCAATAATCTTGACGAACCGCCCCACGTCTCCACCGACGACCCCGATGACCGACGAGACGAGGGGCTTCTGGACATCATTCCCGACACGGCCTCGAAGCCCTACGACATGCACCAGGTTATCGGACGGGTGGTTGACGATGGCCGGTTTCTGGAGGTGCACGCCGAGTTCGCCGGCAACATCATCGTGGGGTTCGCCAGGCTGGGCGGGAGGTCGGTGGGCATCATCGCCAATCAGCCCGCCGTGCTCGCCGGTGTACTGGACATCAACGCCTCCGTAAAAGCCGCCCGTTTCATCCGGTTCTGTGATGCTTTCAACATCCCACTCGTCACCTTTGAAGACGTACCCGGGTTCCTCCCCGGCGTGACGCAGGAGCATGGGGGGATCATAAAGCACGGTGCCAAACTGCTATACGCCTACTGCGAGGCGACCGTGCCGAAACTCACGGTGATCACCAGGAAGGCCTATGGCGGAGCGTACGACGTCATGAGTTCCAAGCACATCCGGGGCGACATGAACCTGGCATGGCCTTCGGCCGAGATCGCCGTCATGGGGCCCAAGGGTGCAGTGGAGATCCTGTTCCGCGACCGGATACGCCAGGCGGACGACCCCGAGGCCGAGACGGCCCGTTTGATAGAAGACTACAGCGCCAAGTTCGCTAACCCCTACGGCGCAGCGGCACGGGGATTCGTGGACGACATCATCGACCCGCGGGATACCCGTCCAAGGTTGATCGACGCGCTGAGGACACTGGTGGCCAAGCGCGACAAGAACCCGCCCCGCAAGCACGGCAACATGCCGCTGTAGTCACTTTGGATTGGCGAGCGAGGGGGTCGGCATTGGAGGAGGGAAATCGGGTTGGCACTGGCACGTTTTGGGCGTAGGCTTCATTATTAAACGTTCCCCCATAGAGGTATTCGGCTTGGTACAAGGTTTCCTTCGGCGACACTTTCACGGTGGCATTGCTATCGCCCTGGCTACGGCAATGATGCCGGGCCTGGTACGCCCCGCGGTGGGGCAGGGCGCCGTCGACCCCAACGTCGCTCCACGCGCCGCCGCTCTCGAGCGTAACGGCGACTGGATCGGTGCTACCGAAATGCTGGGCCGGTACCTGGCCACCGCGCCAGGTGACGGCCGGGCCTGGTTCCAGTTTGGGCGCATGTACCTCCTGGCTGCCCGGGAGTGGCACGTCCAGGGGCACACGGGCCATCCGGACGGTGCTCTCTACCTCGATTTGGCCGCCATCGCGTTTGA
This sequence comes from Gemmatimonadota bacterium, assembly GCA_039656035.1. Lineage (GTDB taxonomy): Bacteria > Gemmatimonadota > Gemmatimonadetes > Gemmatimonadales > GWC2-71-9 > N074bin45. The sequence goes on along the minus strand of JBDHMR010000039.1, from coordinate 3,571 downwards.
CAACTCCATCGATCTGCAGATCGACTCGGGCCGTGTGTATCGCGGCGCGGTGGAAATGGAACGCGGCCTTCTGAGGATGGAACTGAGTGGGTGGAATTCGCTGCTGGCTGGCGGCCCGGCCGCGCCGCTGTCGGTGCCCGGATTCGTGCTCGAGTTGGGCGCCAACCTCGTCGCCTCATGTCCCAGCAACGCCGTACTCATGCCCGGGAGTCAACTCGAATCTCTGGCGGCCTGGCTTGCCTCGGTCGAACTAGGTTTGCGCCGCGACGTGTTCCCCTTGCTTCCGGACCGTTTCCAGAACGACTCGGTCTATCGCCGCCAGGTCACCGTCACGTTGGAAATGGCCGTTCCAGCGGAGCTGGCCTCTGCTGCAGTGGGGCGGACGCTGTGCCTGACTCCATTCGCCGACTCGAGCATCGTCGACGGTGAGGAGTGGTCGGTTACCCAGCTGGCCCTCGTTACCGGTACCGCCCCGGCGCGCCCCGAACATGTGCTGACCATCACCCAGCTACAGAGAAGTCATCAACAGCGGCCTACCGCTTGGACCGAAGCGGTCACCGCCGTATACCTCCAAGCCGCTCGACGGAACATCCTGCTGTGCGGCGGCCTGCTTTCCTACTTGAAAGATCCCGCCATTACCGCATGCGGCCGGTAGGCCGCGTTCTCGTCGCCAACCGCGGCGAGATCGCTCTTCGCATCATTCGCGCGTGTCATGAAGAAGGCCTCGAGGCTGTCGCCGTGTATTCCTCGGTGGACCGGGGCGCGCAGCACGTGACCGAAGCGGATGTCGCCGTTGCCATTGGTGGTCCCACTCCGGCCGAGAGCTATCTGGACATCGACCGGTTGATTGCCGTGGCGCAGTCAACCGGTGCGGAGTTGGTACACCCGGGATACGGTTTTCTGGCCGAGCGCGCCGAGTTCGCCGATGCGGTGGCCGCGGCCGGTCTCGTCTACGTCGGTCCACCGGCATCGGCGATTCGGGCAATGGGCAACAAGACGGAAGCTCGTCGCCGAATGGCGGAGGCCGGCGTGCCCGTGGTTCCAGGCAGCGACGACACGATTGACGACCCGGATGAGGCCCAGCGGGTGGCCCAGAGGATGGGCTATCCGGTCATGGTCAAGGCTGTGTCTGGTGGTGGTGGCAAAGGCATGCGCGTGGTCGACCGGCCCGAGGACTTGGCGGGGGCACTGCGGGCGGCCGCGTCGGAGGCCGAGAAAGCGTTTGGCGATTCAGGCGTCTACCTGGAGAAGTTCATCGAACTGCCCCGGCATGTGGAAATCCAGATCCTGGCCGACGAGAACCGCACGATACACCTGGGCGAACGGGAGTGTTCCGTGCAGCGGCGTCATCAGAAGTTGGTCGAAGAAGCCCCCTCGGTTGCCGTTTCCCCCGAGCTTCGGGCCGCCATGGGCCAAGCTGCGGTGGCCGGTGCCGAAGCAGTTGGTTATCGCGGAGCCGGGACGTGCGAGTTTCTTCTGGCTGCGGACGGCTCGTTCTACTTCCTCGAAATGAATACCCGGATCCAGGTCGAGCATCCGGTCACCGAGATGGTTTATGGGGTGGATCTCGTTCGGGAGCAGTTGCGTATCGACTGTGGTTTCCCGATGTCCGTTCCTGAAGGTCCGGTTGAGCCCAACGGCTGGTCGATCGAGTGTCGTATTACCAGTGAAGATCCCGGCAACGCCATGCTTCCCTCCACGGGTACGGTGCGCTACTTGAAGACTCCCGGCGGCCCCGGAGTTCGCTGGGATGGGGCCATCGCAGTCGGCGACGAGATCACCCTCTACTACGATTCACTCCTCGGCAAGCTCATCGTGTGGGCTCCGGACCGACAGGAGGCGCTGGCACGCATGCGCCGCGCCCTCGACGAACTGACCGTAGTGGGGGTTGCGACCAACCAGGGGTTCCACCGGCGGTTGTTCCGTGACGAGGCTTTCTGCGGCGGGGAAATCGACATCCAGTTTCTGGATCGCCGGCAGGACCTGCTGGCAGGAGTCCACGACGAGGACCTCATTGTCACGGTCGCCGTGGCCGCTGCCCTGGCGGAGGATCAGGCGCGCGGGAGCCGGGTACCGGCGGTCGGTGCCTACGCATGGCGGGCCAGGAAGGCATGGCTCCAGGCCGCCCGAAACGAATCGTTGCGGTGACCGACCCGCAGGCCGAAACCGTAGTCTCCATCGAACGAATTGCAGCCGGCGGCGACGGCGTGGGCCATTGGCCCGACGGCCGCGTGGTGTTCGTGCCCCGCACGGCGCCGGGAGACCGGGTGGCGGTGAGCCTGGTACTCGACAAGCCCCGCTACCTCAAGGGCGAGCTGCGGAGCATAGTAGATCCAAGCCCGCTCCGGGTGAGTCCATCGTGCGCCCACTACGATCACGATCAATGCGGCGGTTGTCAGCTGCAGCACCTGGATCAATCGGGCCAGCTGGCGGCCAAGCGCACCATTGTCGGCGACGCACTGCGCCGGCTGGCTGGCTTCGAGGTGGACGATCCGCCCATCGAAGCCGCTGATGAACCGTGGGCCTACCGCCGCAAAATCACCCTCAGCCGGGCGGGGATCGGCAGCTTCGGATTCCACCGGCGCCAGCCGGCAGGGTCGGTGTTCCCGCTGGAGAGTTGCCCGGTGGCTGCGCCGGTGCTAATGGAAATGTGGCAACTGCTCAGGGCCAACCCCGATGTGATCCCCCAGAGTGCCGACCGGCTGACTTTGCGTGAGGACGGGACCGGCGGCCGGCACCTTGTGGCCCACGGGGTTGCTCCGGATGGCTGGCCCGAGGCGGCGGCCTGCGCGGCGATGTTCGAATCCGCCGGGATGGAGACCAGCGTCTGGCTGGTCGACTCCGGAAACGACCCCAGGCAGGTGGCCGGTCGGGACGCGAAGATCGCCGGGCTGGCGTTCGAGCAGATCAACCCCGACATGGGCGCCCGGGTCCGCCGGGATGCCGTGGCCCGACTGGGGTCGGTGGCCGGCCGGCACGTATGGGACCTGTACGCCGGGATAGGCCAAACGGCGGAGCTCCTGGCAGAGGCGGGGGCCACAGTCAGCGCCGTGGAACTGGCCACGGATGCCATTCGCTCGGCTTCCCGGCTGGCTGGCGTAAGGTGGTTCGAGGGCTCGGTGGAGGATGTCGCGCCGGGATTGGACCATCCCGATCTGGTGGTCACCAACCCGCCCCGCACCGGGATGGGCAAGGCGGTGATCCAGGCGCTTCTGGCCGCGGCCCCGACGCGGATCGCCTACCTTTCCTGCGATTCGGCGACCATGGCGCGGGATATCAAACGGTTGGCCGGGAAATTCACCGTCACCGGGGTGACGGCGTACGATCTCTTCCCCCAGACGGCCCACGTGGAGTCGGTGACCATTTTGGAGCGACGATGAAGTATTTCGTGACGATAGATGACCGTGAATTGGAAGTGACCGTCGACGGCGACCGGGTGACGGTCGATGGGACGGTGGTCCAGGCCGAGCTGAGCCCAGTGCCGGGAACGCCCCTGAAGCGGTTGACCATAGACGGGAAAACGCTCCAATGGCCTATGGACAAGGCCTCTGGCGGGCGCTGGGTGGTGGCC